>DAOWFT010000082.1 GCA_030637845.1 Thalassospiraceae bacterium | reverse complement strand
ATTATATACAGCCGCCTTGCTGGATCGCTATGTAAGCGAGGTATATTCCGCGCAGTCAGAGTTAAGCGATATTGCTGGAAAAGATTTCGATGTCCCTCTTCCGCAAACAATTGAGGGGGCTGTAGAAAGCGCCGCCGGGACTATTGCAGGCGTTGTTGTTATGCAGGCAATGTCTGACCTAGAAATTCCGATGCATTTGCCCGGAGAACCATGGAGCAAGCAGCATGTGGGAAGTTGTGTATTTGGGTTAATTTTAGCCATGAGTTTTTGGGGCCCCGCTAAAGGTGAGGGGGCTGATGCGGAACTAAAAAAAGTCCTGCCGGGGGTTTGGTCTAGCCTTACATTTGCACACCCTGAAGAAGATAGCACATCTTTAATGGACATCTCTTTCCCCGCATTTCAGGAGATACTGAAAGCCGATGGGCAGGGTATTAACGAGTGGAAAGAAGGTCTTAATAAGTTAGCGTACACATACGTTATTCAATGGAAGTCAGATGATCCAGGAATAGTAAGCTTGAAAACAGAAGATCATTTTGCAACATTCCTTAGGTCGCTGCTTAACACACTAAACTAGATATTCTTTATCAATATTATTAGGACGATTTGTGGGGCGTTGATCCTTACGGCACAATGCTGACTCCTGAATGTCGAGGTTTCAGACAATAGACGTTTTTGAACTGTAGAAAAATGGTGCCGCCGGACAGAATTGAACTGTCGGCCTCACCATTACCAATGGTATTTAGAGGGTGGTGGCTCTAAGGATTCGCAGGGAAATCCTAAATTATTAGAGTCATAGAGAGACACTAAGAGTCATTAGTGTCCCCACAAAATCCCCCACACATGTCTTATCATAGGAATCATTATAGGTAGACTATAGGAGGCACTAGGGGTGCAGCCTTCCAACAGCGGACGTAATGCCGTGGCCTCGGATATGTCCGGAAATAGCCAATTCCAGACAATCTAGGGATTTGGCTATCCGGCTTCAATCTTTCGTGATTTCAACCATGCAATACCCTTTCTGCAAAGAACGATAAGCAGGGCTATCGACACGATAGAGGTCGAGATCGACTTAGCCAGTGTCCAATTGTTTGCGGATGAGACCATTGCTTCTGTGACTAAATCTGGCTCAACTCGTAGCATGATAGACACGGCGCTATTTTCAAGATGATCGAAGACCCCTGCCGCAATCGCTAGTAGCGCCAATGACCATCCCCAGTACCGTGGCACTAAATGGGCCAAAGGGATTGCAACCGAAATTGCGAATAACGTGGGATAAAAGAAATCTAGAAGCTGTTGAATGTTGAGATAGAAATCGCGCCCCTCGTTATTCGTTGCTGTTAGGAACACCTGAGCCTCTTCAAAAGAATAACCTCCCGGACGCATATCAAAAGGTACGCCTCCATCAGCCATCTCACTCACCAACGGGAGAGACCACAGAACCATAGTAAGATAGTTTGTAACCGTGACGGCAACCACTACCCAGTATATTTTCCAACCCTTACTCATGTTTTATCATCTTACAAAATTTCCTCCCTGTTTATCAAAAATGCTCTTGCAGTCAATTCATATTGTTCCGGTTAGGGTCATAAGCGGCAATAATCACCAGCCTAATAATTAGTCTGCTTTTTATATTATGTGAGGAAAATGGTGCCGCCGATAAGAATCGAACTTATGGCCTCACCATTACCAATGGTGCGCTCTACCCCTGAGCTACGGCGGCGTGGGTAACTTAAAATCGGGCGGAAGATGCCATAGCATCCCCGGAAAGGCAAGCATGGCTTAGTCAATTTGTGCCTATTTATCGGTTTTATCTGCTCTGGCCCCGTCATTTAGCCCCATAGCCATTCTTTAGCTTGAAACCGCCCTTAAAAGGCCGCAAAACGGGTACAGATATGGGACAAAGGCAAAGAGTAGGGGCATGGCAGGCAGAGACCAAAAGGCGGGCAGCAAATCAGGGCCAAAGGGTGCAACTGACCCCGGCGATCAGCTTCGCGCTAATTTGAAAAAAAGAAAGGCGCAATCGCAGGCCCGGGCCCAAGCCAATGAAGATGCCCAAACAAATAACCCCGACAAAAACGCGAATGTTAAAAAGAACAAAAGGTAACTAATGGATACAATTCACATTCAGGGCGGAAGGCCGCTTAAGGGAGCCATAAAAATAGGCGGGGCCAAAAATGCGGCACTACCGTTGATGGCGACCTCGTTGCTGACGGCTGAAACCCTGCGTCTTTCCAACCTTCCGCATTTGGCGGACATTTCCACCATGTCGCATCTTTTGTCGGAAATGGGCACCACCGTTTCCATGGAAGGCAACGCCCCGAACGGCGGCCACATGGGTCGCGTTTTGGCGCTTACTTCGTCTGATGGCGTTGAAACCACCGCGCCATACGATTTGGTGCGCAAGATGCGGGCATCGGTTTTGGTTCTGGGGCCACTGGTTGCCCGTTTTGGTCACGCCCGGGTTTCGCTGCCCGGTGGTTGTGCCATCGGTACGCGCCCGGTCGACCTTCACCTAAAAGCGTTAGAAGCAATGGGTGCGGAAATAGAACTGAGCGAAGGCTATATTGAAGCCCGCGCCCCGAACGGTCTGGTCGGCGCGCATATATTATTTTCCAATGTAACCGTTGGCGGAACTGAAAATATTCTTATGGCGGCAACTCTGGCAAAGGGCGAAACCATAATCGCTAACGCCGCGCGCGAACCAGAGGTATCCGACCTTGCCAATTGTCTTGTTGCCATGGGTGCAAAGATCGAAGGCATCGGCACCGATACATTAAAAGTAACCGGGGTTAAATCTTTGCATGGGGCTGAATATGCCGTGGTCGGTGACCGCATCGAAATGGGCTCTTATGCAATTGCCGCGGCCATAACCGACGGCGATTTATTGCTAGAGGGTGCGCGTCCCGATTTAATGGAATCTGTCATTGATGTTTTGAAAAAGGCTGGCGTCGAAATAATTGAAGAAGAAAAAGGCCTGCGCGTACGCGGCAGCGGGCGCTTAAAAGGTTTTGATGTCATGACCGAGCCCTTTCCCGGCTTCCCCACCGATATGCAGGCACAGATGATGGTGCTGGCCGCGGTGGCGGGTGGCGCATCAATGATAACCGAAAGCATTTTTGAAAACCGTTTCATGCATGTTCCGGAGCTTGTCCGCATGGGTGCCAATATTAATGTTCATGGGTCATCGGCCATTGTCCGGGGGGTCGACCATCTTTCCGGAGCACAGGTTATGGCAACCGACCTGCGCGCATCGGTATCGTTGGTGCTGGCGGGCCTTGTCGCCCGGGGCGAAACCGTGATTAACCGGGTTTATCATCTTGATCGTGGTTACGAGCGGTTGGAAGAAAAGCTTTCGGCCTGTGGCGCCGTAATTGAGCGGGTAAAAGGCTAAAGTCCCCAAATAGCATCCCATACTCATAATCCCATGCTCATAATACCATGCTGGCACAACTCCGAAAAACCATTTATAACTCGGGCATTACCGGGTCTCATTAGTATTATGGGGCCCTGAGTGTAGTCCCTATTTTGGACCGGACAAATGAAACAGACAGATAAAAAAAAGCTGGTGCTGGCACTGCCCAAGGGCCGTATCCTGAAGGAAGTAATGCCCATCGTGCGCCGTGCCGGGATAGAACCGGAAGCGGCCTTCGATGACCCTGAGGCGCGCCAGCTGCGCTTTGCCACCAATCATGCTGGTTTGGAAATAGTTCGCGTCCGCAGCTTTGACGTTGCCACCTTTGTTGCCTTTGGTGCCGCCGATATGGGCGTTGCCGGATCGGACGTTTTAATGGAATTTGAAAGCCCCGAAGTATATGCCCCATTGGATCTAAGGGTTGGTCTTTGCCGGATGAGCGTCGCCGAGCCTGCGAGTTTAAGCGCCACCGACGATCCGACATCGTGGAGCCACGTTCGGGTCGCGACCAAGTACCCCGAAATTACCAAACGTCACTTTGCCAAGCGTGGGGTGCAAGCCGAATGCATCAAGCTTTCCGGCGCCATGGAGCTTGCGCCAATTCTGGGCGTTTGCCCGCGCATTGTTGATTTGGTTTCCACCGGGGCGACATTAAAAGCCAATGGGCTGGTTGAGGTCGAGGTGGTTACGGAAATTTCATCGCGTCTGGCGGTTAACCGGGCGGCATGGAAAACTCGCGCCGATGAAGTCGGTGGATGGATAGATAGTTTTACCGAGGCCCTGAAAAATGGTTAAGAAAAATGGTTAAACGCCTTAATGCAAGCGATCCCGGTTTTGTCGATGCGTTTGAAATTGTATTGAACGCCAAGCGCGAAAACGATGCGGACGTAAACCAAAGTGTTGCCGACATAATTAGCGACGTGCAACGGCGCGGCGATGAAGCGGTGCTTGAATACACCCAGAGATTTGACCGCATGGAAATTAGCGCGGCCGAGCTTGCCATCGGTGCCAGTGAAATTGAAAAAGCAATTGATGAAGTGGACGGGCAAACGCTAGAGGCGTTAAAGCTGGCGGCAGCGCGGATTAAGGATTTTCATTCCCGCCAAGTCCCCGATTGTGAAGATTACGTTGATGGTGCCGGTGTGCGTCTTGGGCTTCGCTGGACTCCGGTGCAGGCGGCGGGGCTTTATGTTCCGGGTGGCACCGCGGCCTATCCGTCGTCTGTTTTAATGAACGCTATTCCGGCAATGGTTGCCGGGGTTGAGCGCGTGGTGATGGTTGTGCCAACCCCCGATGGAATAATAAATCCGTTGGTTCTGGCGGCGGCTGACATTGCAGGGGTTTCAGAAATATACCGTATTGGCGGCGCCCAAGCGGTGGCGGCGCTGGCCTATGGCACCGACACCATAAAACCGGTTGATAAGATAGTCGGCCCCGGCAACGCCTATGTGGCGGCGGCCAAGCGTCAGGTATTTGGTCAGGTCGGCATTGATATGATAGCCGGCCCGAGCGAGATACTGGTGGTGGCTGACGGTTCCAACAACGCCGAATGGATAGCTTGCGATTTGTTGTCGCAGGCCGAACACGATGTAAATGCACAATCAATCCTTATTACCGATGATGGGGTTTTTGCCGACGCGGTGGAGGCCGCGGTTGAGGCTGAGCTTAAAACACTATCGCGTTCTGAAATTGCCGGACAAAGCTGGCGTGATTTTGGTGTGGTGGTGGTGGTTGAAAACCTAAACGATGCTGCATCACTAATCGATGCCATAGCACCCGAACACCTTGAACTGGCGGTTGAAGATCCGGACGCGCTTTTCAATAAAGTAAGCAATGCCGGTGCTGTCTTCCTTGGCCGTTATACCCCCGAAGCCATTGGCGATTATATCGCAGGGCCAAATCACGTTTTGCCAACCGCGCGTTCGGCACGGTTTTCTTCCGGTCTGGGCGTGCCTGATTTCATGAAACGCACAACCTTCATCGGTTGTGACGCAGATAGTTTAAGCAAAATTGGCGGGGCGGCAGTCAGGCTGGCCGACGCCGAAGGGCTTGGCGCGCACGGCAGATCAATCTCGGTTCGCCTTAACAAGTTAAAGGAATAGAGGGCGCTGGTTGTGGCCAAGAAAGATAGCATAGAAAACATCTTTCTTGATGGGCGCTCGGTAATAAGTCGCAGCCCGCAGGTCGAGCACGAACGCAAGGCGGCAATTTTCGATTTATTGGAAGATAACTCGTTTGCCTTGGAAAACGGGCCGGCTGGCCCTTATAACCTGCACCTTTCAATCGAAGAAAACCGTCTGGCATTTGATGTTCGGGGTACCAATGACAAGCCGTTAAAGGGTTTTGTTCTGGCGCTTTCGCCGTTTCGTTCGCTTATTCGCGAATACCTCATGGTTTGTGAAAGCTATTATCAGGCCATCAAAACATCCAGTCCGTCACAAATTGAAGCAATTGATATGGGCAGGCGCGGACTGCATAACGATGGCTCGACCCTTTTGCGTGAACGGTTGGAAGGTAAGGTCAAGCTGGATGGCAATACCGCCCGGCGCTTGTTTACATTGGTGTGCGTTTTGCACATTCGGGGCTAGGGGGGTGGCATGACAGTTGAGCCCACACCTCCTCTTCCGGCCCTTCCGGCAGCCGTACTTTTTTCTTGTACGTCAAATTCCATTCGCTCACCCATGGCCGAAGGAATATTAAAACATCTTCACGGGGGAAATATTTATGTGGATTCCGTTGGCGTCAGGTCGCTGGAGGTGGACGGCTTCGCGGTTGAGGTAATGAACGAACTGGGAATAGATATTTCCGATCACAAAGCAAAAACCTTTGATAATTTGGAAGACAGCTCGTTTGATCTGGTTATATCGCTTTCCCCCCATGCCCAGCACAAGGCGGTTGAGCTGACCAGATACATGTCATGCGAGGTCGAGTTCTGGCACACATTTGATCCATCGGTGATTGATGGCTCGCGCGAGGTCAGGCTGGACGCCTATCGTCAGGTACGTGATGAGCTGTTTGCGCGGATAAAGGCTCGCTTTCCATGAAAAAAGGCCTTAAAAGCAGCCTAAAGTGCATAAAAGTGCATAAATGACACTGATTTCAGGGTTTTTTGGGAAATTACTTGACCTTGGGGGCGCATAAGTCTCTTATTTGCGCGCTTTAAAGGCAAAATAACATTTGAGAGAACAATGGCTAAAGAAGAAGTACTAGAATTCAACGGAACCGTAACCGAGCTTTTGCCCAACGCTATGTTTCGCGTAAAGCTGGAAAACGATCACGAAATACTGGCCCACACCGCAGGCAAGATGCGCAAGCATCGTATTCGCGTGCTGGTTGGTGATGAAGTTACCGTTGAGATGACCCCCTATGACCTGACCAAGGGTCGGATTACATTTAGATTCAAGTAATTGCCCGCTTGAGGAATGATATGTCCACCTCACGCACGATTATACCTTCAGGTTCACCCTTAATTCTTGCATCACGCTCGCCCCGGCGGCTGGAGCTTTTGGCGCAAATTGGCGTGACCCCCACCGCTGTGCGCCCGTCTGACATTCCTGAAACACGCGAGGCAAACGAAAGCCCCAGAGCCATGGCAATGCGTCTGGCCCGGTTGAAGGCGCGTGCGGTTTGGAAAGACGGTGAATACGTTATCGGTGCCGATACGGTGGTTTGCGTTGGCAGCCGTGATTTAGGCAAAGCCGGTGATGCGGATGAAGCGAGAAAATATTTAAAGCTTCTTTCCGGCAGGTCGCATCGGGTTATCGGCGGCATTTGTACAATTGCACCCGATGGCCGTGAATTGGTCAGGGCATCTGTTACCCGGGTTACCTTTAAACGCCTTAGCCATGAAGAATTGGAAGACTACATCGCATCCAATGAGTGGCAGGACAAGGCTGGCGCGTACGGCATTCAAGGGTTGGCCGGGGCGTTCGTTACAAAAATATCAGGCTCGTACCCCAATGTGGTTGGGTTGGATATTTATGATGTCTCTTCCATGTTGGGCGGGCTTAGCTCATGAGCGAGCAAACCGTTTTAGTCCGTAGTCGCCCCGGCGAAACGCGAATTGACCGCATTGATGATAAATCGGTGCTGGTTGACTTTGCCGTTTATCGCGATGGTTCCGATGGTGCGGCGGGGTT
>DAOWFT010000089.1 GCA_030637845.1 Thalassospiraceae bacterium | reverse complement strand
TCGCATGCGAAGCAACCCGGGCAGCGCCGTTGCCTTGGGTCTGGTTGCCCGTTGGGCCGAAGCCAGTCGCGATGGTGACATGGTCGGCGGTGATTTCCCCGCATGGCTGGAAGGATTATTAGGTCGCGCCCTTACGGTTGACCTTACCGACACCCGGGGTGAATGCCTCTATTCGGCGTGTTCGCACTACCGCAAATGTTTTATCGAACATTCCCAGCGCCGGGCCCAGAGGGCCAGATTGGTGGTTGCCAACCACGCGTTGGTAATGATGCAAACAATGCAGGCGCTGGCGGGTTCGCATAATAGCGATAATTCTGCCCTGCCGACACGTTACGTGTTTGACGAGGGTCACCATATTTTTAATGCCGCCGACAGCGCATTTTCCGCGCAATTATCGGGCTATGAAACCGCCGACCTCAGGCGCTGGATAATGGGGGCCGAGGCTGGAACCAGATCGCGCTCGCGGGGAATAAAAACCCGGCTCGAAGACTGGACGGTTGATGATGAAAAACTTGACCAAATGGTTGATGGTTTGCGCCGTGCTGCCAGCGTGCTGCCCGGCCCCGGCTGGCGCCAGCGCCTGAACGATGGCGCAGTCAACGGTCCAACCGAAGAGCTTTTAAAACTAATCAGAATTCAAGTGTACGCCCGGGACAAAGACGCGGGCCGCGGCGCATATTCGCTTGAATGCCTGACCCGTCCGTTAAGTGATGGAATGGCTGAGGCCGCAACCGAGCTTGACCGCCAGTTGTTGGAAATTGAAAAACCGGCCAAGGGGCTTTGCAAAATACTTGGCCAAAAATTAGATGACGATGCGGCTGATTTGGATAGCAGCGCCCGTTCGCGCATAGAAGGGGTCATGGGCAGTGTTGAGCGCCGGGCTATAATGCCCATATCTGCGTGGCGTTCCATGTTGGGTGCATTAATTACCGAAGATGAAAACCAAAGCGAAGAAGCAAAACAAACCGATTTTGTCGACTGGTTCAGTGTCGAACGTGCGGGCGGGCGGGAAATTGATATTTCATTTAATCGTCACTGGGTTGACCCAACGGTGCCGCTGGCGGCCGCTCTTTCGCAAACCGCCGAAGGGGTGCTGGTAACCTCGGCAACGCTACGTGATGAGGGAAACTGGGAACCGGCGCTGGCCCGAACCGGGGCCGCACATTTGCAATCGCCGCCAATATTGGTAAGCCAGCCATCACCATTTGATTACGCCAACCATACAAAAATATTTATCGCCAACGACGTTAATAAAAATAGCCTCGATCAGGTGGCCGGTGCATACCGTGAACTGTTTTTAGCCGCCGGCGGTGGCGGGCTTGGCCTGTTTACCGCCATTAGCAGGTTGCGCGCGGTCTATGAACGCATCGCCCCCGGGCTGGATGAGCATGGATTTAACCTGTTGGCCCAGCATGTTGACCCACTGGATGTTGGAACCTTAATTGATATTTTCCGGCTGGAACAAAACACCTGCTTGCTTGGCACCGATGCGGTTCGTGATGGCATTGATGTTCCCGGGCGCTCACTTCGCCTTATTGTGTTTGATCGCGTCCCGTGGTTACGCCCGGATATAATGACCAAGGCCAGACGCGAACGCTTTGGCGGCAGGGCCTATGATGAAATGATGACCCGGCTTAAACTAAAACAGGCCTATGGCAGGTTGGTACGCCGAGCCGATGATCGCGGCGTGTTTGTGATGCTTGATGGTGCGCTACCAACACGAATGTTAAGCGCGTTTCCAACCGGGGTTGAAGTCAAACGTATGGGCCTAAAAGACGTGATTGCAGAAACCAGAACATTTCTTTCAGAAGATTCAGAAGATAGAGTGGAGTAAATTAAAATGACATCTCTAGACAAAATAACCGTCGGTTTTATTGGCCTCGGCCTGATGGGAAAACCCATGGCCCGCAACCTGCAAAAGGCGGGCGCCGAGATGATTATTTATAACCGCACCCAAGGCGTGGCGGCTGAGCTGGCGAAAGAGGGCATGTCTGCTACCACTTCACCTTTGGAAGTCGTCGATCGTGCCGACATTGTAATTTTAATGCTGGCCGATACCCCGGCGGTGGATGCGGTGCTGCTGGGTGAGTTTGGCGTTATCGAAGGGGTTAATGAAAACACATTGGTAATCGATATGGGAACCACGCTGGCGACGGAAGCCAAACGCTTTGCCCAAGCGGTTGCCGCCCGTGGCGGGCAAATGGTTGATGCCCCGGTATCGGGCGGTGAAATCGGTGCGGTTGATGGCAAGCTAACCATCATGGCCGGGGGCGACGATGCGGCCATCAGCCGGGCGCAACCCCTGTTTGATGTTATGGGGGCCAAGACCACCCACGTTGGCCCGGCGGGTTCCGGTCAGGTGGCCAAGGCCGCCAATCAGGTAATAGTCGGCCTGACCATTGGCGCGGTATCGGAGGCCTTGGCACTGGCCAAACACTCAGGCGTCGATCCGGCCCGTGTCCGCGAGGCATTGCAGGGCGGTTTTGCCGATAGCCGCATATTGGAAGTCCACGGGGCACGAATGATAGACGGAAACTTTAAGCCCGGCGGTAAATGCACCACCCAGCGCAAAGACATGGACCAGGCATTAACGCTGGCAGCGGGAATAAACTTAAATCTTCCGGCAACGGCGCTGTCGCGTGATTTATATGATCAGGCGATAGAAAAAGGTTTGGGCGATTTGGATCATTCGGGCCTGTTTAAACTGATAGACGGGCAGGTTTAATGACAACAAACAGGATTAAACAAATCCTGAGTTCTTTTCGCCAGATTTGGGTGGTGGAATTAATCTACGCCTCGATCTGGTTTTTGTTTATGTTTTCCCTTTCAAGCCCCATCAGGCCGGGAATGATTGCCGACATTAATGTTGATGCTTACGTCCGGCTCGAGCGAATTTATCAATGGCTTAGCGGCGGTGATTGGTTTGCAAAAATATTATCCCGGGTTGGCGAGGCCGATCATCTGGTTCTGCACTGGACCAGACCGCTTGATTTAATGGTTGCACCGCTGGCGTTGTTGTTGGAGCCATTTTTCGGGCTGCATGACGCGGTTTATATTGCCGGCCCGCTAATATCGTTGCCCATTGGGATAATAATATTTGCCCTTGCCTCCAGGCTGCCGGTTATTTGTGGGGAAAGCCAGCCAGTCATGTTGGAGCGGGCGGCCATATTTGTTTTTTTAATTCCCCATTTCCTTTACATACTGCTGCCGCAAAACTGGCCCGACCATCACGGGTTATTGCTGTTGCTGTTCGTATCGTCGTTGTTGCTTACACACCGGATGGTTAATGGCGACAAGCTGGCCCCGTGGGCATTGGGCATGGTGCAGGCATTGGGCCTTTGGATTAGCACCGAATACATGGTCGCGATTTTATCCTTGAATGCCGGGCTGGGCCTTTTATGGGTAATGGGGTTTGAAAAAAATACCGCAAAGATGTCGCTTAATACTGCTGTGGCATTGTTTGTTGGGGTCGCAATATCACTATTGCTTGAATTTGGGACTTTATTTCCGGGCCTTGCCCTTGACCGTATTTCAACGTTCAGTTTGTTATATGCGGGTGGAATTATATTTATCTGGTTGGCGGTATGCTTATTTGAAAATCGCTTTGGCCATCCCATAATTAGGGCCGCCGTTGGCGCCGTTAGCACAATTTTTGTTATTGGGGTTTTGTTATTCATAAGGCCCGCAGCAATTCACGGCCCCATGGCCGATGCCGATAAATGGTTTGTCGAAACCTGGAGCGGTATTTTTGGTGACGGTTTCATGTTTGGAACGGGCGGCGTTTATTTAATTGTTGGCATAGCCATAGCCAGTGCGTTGTGGTTGGCCCTTGATAGTAAAAAATCACGGGCTGCGGCAATTTTATTTATGCCATCCATGCTTGTTTACATGGCATTGGTAATTATTAATTCAGTGCGCTGGGCAACCTATGCGGAAATTATTGCGGTTATTTTTATTATTCCGCTATTTGGAAGAATGTTTCGTCATATGGAAAGCAGGCCCGGGTTTAACTGGGCGTTGTTAAGGGGGCTAAGCCTTGGTGGGTTAATAATTCTGGCCAGCCTTGACGGTATTATCGGGTGGGTCGGCCTGCCGACAATTATAAAGCAGGCATATTTGCCAATAGTTGAATACAAGCAAGAAACAACCACGGATAGCTCGTCGGATTATGAGCTAATTGAGGAAACCTTTATCGCCAAACGCTGTAACCTCAACAAAACAATGCAGCAGCTTGAAAATTATGCCGACGGCAAAGAATTGACGGTGCTGGCCCACCCCAACGCAACCCCTGCCATATTATTTCATTCCCGCCACAGGGTTTTATCGGTGCCCATCCACCCCGACGCTGCCGCAGTTTACAAAACCTATAATCTGCTAAATAGCACCGCTGCCGCCTTTCCCTCCGCAACCGGGGTAGATGTGGTGGTGATTTGCCCCGGTGGGGTTGAAAAATATGTTTACGGTCGTGACCCCGCCACCCTTCATGCTAGGCTGTCGCGCGGTGATGATGTAATCGGCCTTGCGCTGGTGGGGCAAATTGAGCAAGGTTACAAAATATATCGGGTCACAGAGTCATATAAATAAGAGCGTTACAAATAAATAAGAGCGTTACAAACAAAGGGAAAGGGAGATATGGAAATGATTGCAAAGCGTTTGGGGTTAGCCGTTCTGGCATCAGCAGCTTTTTTGGGCGCGTCAGGCATGTCGCTTGCGGCGGAAAAGCACGTAGCCATCACACAAATTGTTGAACATCCGGCGCTGGACGCCGTGCGTAAAGGCGTTAAAGACGTTCTGGCCGAGGCCGGATACGTCGAAGGTAAAGGACTTAAATGGTCCTATGAAAGCGCGCAAGGCAACCCCGCCACGGCGGCACAGGTTGCCAAGAAATTCGTTGGCGATGGCCCCGACGTAATTGTTGCTATCGCTACCCCGTCGGCACAGACCGTTGCCGCCAATACCAAAACCATTCCGGTTGTATTTAGCGCGGTTACCGATCCGGTTGGGGCCAAGCTGGTATCAGATGCCATGCATCCCGGCGCTAACATTACCGGCGTAACCGACATGACACCCATTGCCGCGCACATGGCGTTGGTTAAGCGGGTGGTGCCATCGGCCAAGCGTTTGGGTGTTGTTTACAACCCCGGCGAGGCAAACTCGGTCAGCCTTGTTAGCCTTATCGAGGCCGAGGGCCCCAAGGCGGGCATGAGCGTAGTATTAGCCGCCGCAACTAAATCCGGCGAAGTGCTGGCCGCGGCCCGCTCACTGGTCGGCAAGGTTGATGCCATTTATATTCCCACCGATAACACCGTTATTTCGGCGTTTGAAGCGGTGGTAAAGGTCGGCAACGATGCATCCATCCCGGTTCTGGCCGGCGATACGGATTCGGTCAAACGTGGCGCAGTTGCCGCCGCCGGTTTCAATTACTATGACGTTGGTCGTCCGACCGGACACATGGTAGTGAGTATCATCAAAGGCGGCACAGCGGTCGACATGGCGGTTGAAGGCGTGGCCAAGACCGAGCTTTACGTAAACCTGAAAGCGGCCAAGGCCCAAGGCGTTACCTTGTC
>DAOWFT010000041.1 GCA_030637845.1 Thalassospiraceae bacterium | reverse complement strand
CCAGCGCCTATCATCTGGGGTTTGTTCTCGGCCCGCGCATAAACGCCGGTGGCCGGGTCGGGGCATCTGATCTTGGGACAAGGCTTTTAAGCACAACCAATTCAGCCGATGCATCTGAAATTGCATCGCGCTTAAATGAATTAAACACCGAACGCCAAGACATAGAAGCAGCAGTTCTGGAAGAAGCAATTTTGCAGGTCGAGGGCAGTATGAAAAATGACGACCCTGGCCCATTTGTTGTGGCCAGCGGCGAAGGTTGGCACCCCGGCGTAATTGGTATTGTTGCATCGCGTTTGAAAGAGCAATTTAACCGCCCGGCGGCGGTTATAAGTTTTGATGGCGATGTGGGCACCGCATCGGCGCGTTCGGTCAGTGGGGCCGACCTTGGCTCGGCGGTAATTGCCGCCCGTCAGGAAGGCATAATAATAAAAGGTGGCGGCCACGCCATGGCCGCAGGCTTTACTGTGGCGCGAGAAAATCTTGCAAAACTAAAAGAATTCATCGGTGCGCGTATGCGTGACGCCATCGGCGACAACCCGCCACCGCCGGGATTATTGTTTGACGGCATGATTGCGCTGGGTGGGGCGAACATAGGTTTGGTCAAAAGCCTTGATAGCGTTGCCCCGTTTGGGGTTGGTAATGCCGAACCACGGTTCATAATAAAAAACGTAAGGTTTGTTGAGGCCCGTCCCGTAGGGGCCGACCAAAGCCACGTTAGGTTGGTAATGGCCGATGAAACCGGCAAACGTTTGACCGGAATTGCGTTTAGGGCGCAAAGCTCAGACCTTGGCCCCGGGTTGCTTAACCACGGCGGCAAACCTTTCCACGTTGCCGGAAAGTTACGCCTAAACGAATGGCAGGGACGCGAAAGCGCACAGTTGATTGTCGAAGACGCGGCGCCGGCGTGGTGATTTAATTTTTATTCAGTATTTTCTTTACCTTGTTTGATGTATCCAGCCTCGAAACCGTTGGCATGTTGCTACCTAACAGCGGGGTCAGGTATTCCATGAACTTGGGCGTAATGTTATTACCCTCTTTGTTTATCATGTTGGCCGACATGACCTTGGTCTTGGCGGCAACGTCGGTAATTTTTGATAATTTGTATTCAACCGCGTAATTGCCAACCCGGTGAATGGTAACCGTGCCGTGTTTTTTGCCGGAAAAATGTGCAAACTGTGCCGCCTTGGCGCCGACTTCGCGGGCTTCAACCTGATCAATATCCGAAACGCAGCCAAGGAACGAGCGTTGCAAATAGCCAAAGGTATCGCCACGAACGCGGCTGATGGAGGTTTTGGCTTTTATTTCATCACACAAAACATCGGCCAACGCCCCGGTGCCGGAAAGCTGGATATTGCCGTGGGCATCTTTTTCCACGGTTTTCATTAGCTTGGAAATAATAGGCGTTCCCTTGGTATCGTGAATGCCTTCCGATACCGCAACAATGCAACGGCCAAGGCGGTCATATACTTTTTTAACGTCGCTAACGAACTGTTTTGTGTTGAATGTTCGTTCGGGCAAATAAATAAGATGCGGGCCATCATCATTATATGTGCGCCCACCGGCAGCAGCCGCGGTCATGAAACCGGCGTGCCTGCCCATTACCACACCAACGTAAACACCTTTTAATGCGGCGTTGTCTTGATTAACACCGGCAAAGGCCGATGAGACGAATTTGGCCGCCGACGGGAACCCCGGCGTGTGATCGTTGACCATAAGGTCGTTATCGATTGTTTTGGGAATGTGAATACAGGTTAGGTCGTGACTTGTTTTTTGTGCGTGTTCGGCAACCAGCCGCGCGGCATCGGATGAATCGTTACCGCCGATATAAAAAAATGTTCCGATATCGTGGGCTTTGAGGACGCGGGAAATTTCTTCGCAATATTTCTGGTCGGGTTTGTCGCGGGTCGAACCCAGCGCCGAACAGGGGGTGGCGCCAACTGCTTCGAGGTTAGCGTCTGTTTCACGGGTCAGGTCGAGAAAGTCTTCGTTGACGATGCCGGAAACACCGTGCAGCGCACCGTAAACGTGCTCAACTCCCGGAAACTTTCTAGATTCTAAAATTGCACCGACCAGTGATTGGTTAATAACAGCCGTTGGCCCACCGCCTTGAGCGATGAGTACTTTGCCCTTTAACATGGATTAATCCCCCTTAAATTTTCTTTTTTTGGGTCCGTTCGGACCGTGTTTCCTTATTTAATAACCATAACCGTAGTTTAGCCGGAAATCATTTGCTTTCGCAGCATACTTTTTGGCCAGCATTCATTTAGTTTTTTACCAGATTTTCCCCGGATTTTACCAAGTTTTTGGCCAATATTTACACAGTGACCGGGGGTGTGCCGGGCAGGGGCGGTTTTACGGCGGGCAGGCAGCGGGCAGGCAGCGGGCAGGCGGCGGGCAGGAATGGCGATTTTTAACAGTTGAGGCTTGATTTTATGTCCCTTAGGGGGTACGAAGTCCCCGCCTTTAATACGACCCCTTCGTCTAGAGGCCTAGGACACTGCCCTTTCACGGCGGCAACACGGGTTCGAATCCCGTAGGGGTCGCCATTAAATCAATGACTTAGCAGTCACCCCACAAAAACTTAGGTAATATTTGGGTAATAAGCCGTGGCGAATGCTGGTG
>DAOWFT010000078.1 GCA_030637845.1 Thalassospiraceae bacterium | reverse complement strand
GAAATGATTCTTCATGCCAACCTTGTTTCCAATGTTCATTTGGTAAAGTTTGAAGTAGGGCGCATTGAATACAGCCCGGCCGAGCATGCCCCGGCTGATTTGTCTGGCCGTCTTTCGCGTTTTTTAAACGACCACACACCCAGACGCTGGGTGGTAACCGTTAGCCGGGTTTCCGGGGCGGCGACAATCAAGCAACAAACAGATGCCCTCAGGGCAAAAGAACGCGCAGACGCAGCCAGCCATCCATTGATAAGCGCCGTGCTTAAAACATTTCCCGGAGCAGAGGTTACAAAAGTGACCGATCATTCGGGTGACGTCGAGCCGTTAAAAAACGCGGAAGAACAAGATTAGCCCAGCAAAAACTCGTTCCCACAGGATTTGCCCCAGGCCTGCATAAAATCACCCAGGTGGCTGCGCTCGGTTTTTTCAGACTCAATCATCGACATTACATCTTCAACGCTGGCGTTGTGGCTTTCGTGGGTAATAATCCCTCGCGTCAATTGATAGCGCAGATAAACCAGATAGGTATTAAGCACATCGGTTTCGCAATAATCGCGAATTTCGCTTACCCGTCCGGCATCAAACATTGGCGCAACGTCGGCGCCATCAACCCCGAACTTTCCGGGCAGACCCAGTACCGCGCAAACCTCGTTCAGTTTTAATGCCCGTGAAGCGGCACCAAAATCGGTCAATGCTTCTTGCAGGTCACAGTGCCAGTCCTGAGCAAAGCGGGTGGTGTAATTTTCCCATTTATTCGATGTGTCATGAAATGTTGCGGCTTCAATTCCATATTTCATGGCGCGATGACGCAATACCGGCAAATCGAACCCGCGCCCGTTATAGCTGACCAGCCGGGGTCGGGTTTTGTCTATCCATTGATAAAAACCATGCACCAGCTCGGCCTCATCGGCGTCAAAACGCCCCGAGCGTAATTCCTTAAGGCTGTAATTTTCCTTGTCCCCATCGCGGTCAATTTCTGCGGTTAGGTAGCTTATGGCCACAACCCGGTGAAAGGGCTGGCGGGGGAAATCGTTTTTGCCGCCGGTGGCATCGAGATGATATTGGCTTAAGGCCCGGCGCCGTTCTTCGATATTTTCGTCATCAACGCCAACAAGCCCCGGGACCGCATCGGTATCGGGGATGGTTTCAATATCAAAAACGAAGAGGCTTTGGTGCAACATGGCCATGATGTTATACATTGGATTAGTTTAATGCCAGCCTCAGACCTTGAGCGGGCGAACCGTCCAATTGCAGGAGAAAAAATAAAATGAAAAACCTGGGCCAGATGATGAAAAAAGCACAGGAAATGCAGTCCCGCATGACGGAAATGCAGGAAAACCTTGCGCTCATGCAGGTTGAAGGCTCGGCGGCGGACGGCCTTGTAACCGTGCGCCTGAGCGGTAAATTTGCCGTTTTGGGCATAACCATCGAGCCCGGCACCATGGAGGGTGACGCTAAAACCACGGCCAAAACCATGGCCAAAACCATGGAAGGGCTTGTGGCGGATGCCTTCAATGATGCGCATGGAAAAGTTGCCGTGGCCAAACAAGAAATGATAGACGAAATGACCGGTGGGCTGCCGCTTCCGCCGGGAATAAAGCTGCCGTTTTAGGGGCTTTTAAAGAAAGAAAATACGTTTATGAGCAAAGACTACCCAGCAACAGGTGGAGCAGGAGGGCCCGGGGGAATTGAAATCCTAATCGGGCTCTTGTCCAAGCTGCCGGGGCTTGGCCCCCGTTCGGCGCGAAGGGCTGCGCTATTTTTGCTAAAACGCCGCGAATCGCTGATGGAGCCATTGGCCCGGGCCTTGATGGAAACGTCTGCAAATATAAAAACCTGTTCCATTTGTCATAATCTTGATGTCAACGACCCCTGCGCCATTTGCACATCGCCCAAGCGCGACAGGAGCATAATTTGCGTGGTCGAAGAGGTCGGCGATTTATGGGCAATGGAGCGTGTCGCCAGCTTTAGCGGGCTTTACCATGTGCTGGGCGGGGCCTTGTCCGCGCTGGATGGTATTGGCCCCGATGATCTTGCCATTGGCAACCTTGTTCGCCGCGCTGCAAGCGATGATGTGTCTGAGGTAATACTTGCCACCAACGCCACGGTTGACGGGCAAACCACCGCGCACTATATCGCCGATGTTTTGGCAGATGCGGGCGTGACCATTTCCGGTCTTGCCCACGGCGTTCCGGTGGGTGGTGAAATAGATTATCTCGACGAGGGAACCTTGGCCGCCGCCCTTAAGGCCAGAAAAAAACTTTAGACCAGCGCAAGAATTTATATAGAAATTTATTTTCCTAAACTATTAACCCGGCGCAGGGCGTTATAAAACGCCACTATTTCAAGCGCCTGTTCGTTGCTCACGTCAACCTGTGCCGGCATATGGCCGTATTTCCATTTGTCTTCGGGTGTTCCTTGGCGGATTGCTTTGATAATCGCTTCATCGCTAAGCAAAATTGTGCGGTAATAAGGATGCATAAGCGGCGGGCCAATATCGGTATCACCGGTTCCGTTCACCCCATGACAACCGGCGCACACGTTGTTGAATGCTTCGCGTCCGCGCATTTCAACTGCATTTAATTCAGGAATATTTATATACGCCTTTATCGAGCGACGATCGGTTTTGTATAAAACAAAAATGCTGGCGATAACAACCATCGAAAGAACTGTCGCCATGCGTATTATCGGCGATTTGTTCCGCGGAACATCGGGCGCTACTTCGCGGCGGTTATTTTGATCATTTTCTTTTGGCATATTAATTTTTTATTTCCTGTTTTTTTAAGGCTCGTTAGCGCTTATTCCGTGTGGCCCACTTGGCTGTGCAAGGTCATCAGCCGGGGATTCTTCACCCAACTGGATTTCTTCAATTTTGTCACCACGCCCGATTATTTTACCGGTTGATACGCGTATGTTTTTTATATCTTTTTCAGCTTGCTGGAAATGTGTTTCCAGCTTTTCAGTTCGTTGGTCCAGCAGCCTGACATCGTTTAGCAATTTCATGACCTCGGTCTGTATTACTCCGGCCTGTTCGCGCATCCGCACATCTTTTAATACCGCCCGCACGGTGTTGAGCATCGCCATGACGGTTGATGGTGAAACAATATAAACCCGCCGGCGTTGGGATTCTTCAACCACGTTCTGGAAATTTGCGTGAATTTCGGCATATACGGCTTCCGATGGCAAAAACATTAGCGCCGATTCGGCGGTTTCACCGGGGATGATATATTTTTCCGCTATGGCCACGATGTGCTTTTTTACATCGGCTGAAAATGAACGCCCGGCTGCTTTGCGGGCATCATTATCGGTTGCCGCCTGTAATGCGCGGTACGATTCCAGCGGAAACTTCGAATCGATTACTATGGAACCGGGTGGGTTGGGCAGGTGTAAAACACAATCGGCCCGGGTGCCGTTTGAAAGGGTTTCCTGAAACCCAAAAACGCTCGATGGCAGGGCGTCTGTTACCAGATTTTCAAGCTGCACCTCACCAAAGGCGCCACGGGCCTGTTTGTTGGAAAGAATATCCTGCAGCCCCACCACCTGATTGGAAAGGTCGGTCAGGTTTTGCTGGGCGCTATCAATCACCGCAAGGCGTTCATGCACCTGCTTCATTGTTTGCTCGGTTTTTTCGGTGTGCTGGTTAAGCCCATCGCCAAGGCGCTTTGATGCCGCCTCAAGGCGCTCTTCCAGTGTGCGACGTAATTGCTCGTGGCCGCTGGCGTTGGTTTCACCCATTGCCTTTATCAGGCCCATAATCTCGCCCATGGTTACGGCATCGGTTGCGGCCCCTCTGGAGCGCACAATCCAAACCAGCGCCACCAGCGCCATGGCTGCTAAGGTGATCGATAAAATTACTAAAATCAGGCTTGTTTCCATGTTTGT
>DAOWFT010000067.1 GCA_030637845.1 Thalassospiraceae bacterium | reverse complement strand
TGATGAATTTATTTCTGAGGCAACCCGCACTGACAGTGAAATAATAAAGCTTAAATCAATTAATGAAATACCCGCCGCAGTAATGACGGCGGTTGGCAAAACCGGGCCTAACATTCGCCTAGCGCCGCATCCAATATTAAACGCACTTGACTGGAACCCAGATATAAATAAAGGCATAAACAGCGGCCCCGCCGACCCCAGTGACGATGCGGGCGTGGCGGTGGCAGAAATGGCGGTGGGTGAAACCGGAACTTTGGTTTTGCTTTCCGGGCCCAAAAGCCCGGTTACCATAAACTTTCTTCCCGATGTTCATATTGTTGTGCTTTTTAGCGAAGATATTTTGCCCACCTATGAAGATGTATGGGATAAAATAAGAACAGATAATTCTGGCACAGAAACAGCAATAATGCCCAGAACCGTAAATTGGATAACCGGCCCATCGCGTACCGCCGATATTGAACAATCAATATTATTAGGTGCCCATGGCCCAAGACGATTGGTTATACTTTTAATAGATGGCAAAAAAACCTCCACCACCACCAGCCGATGATGTCGCCCTGTGGAAGGGTGTATCTGCATCCGTGCGCAAACTAAAAGGGCGCGAATTTATGCGCGGCAGTGCCGATGCTGAAATTTTAAATAAAAAATCACCACCCCCGCCACCGGGAGGCCCGCCACCGGGAGGAAAGAGACCTAAAGAAAAATCTGCACAAGCACTTGGCCCGCAAATAGATACAAAGTCTAAGCTTCCCTTGCCCGAGCTAAGCCATGAAAGCCAACCGGGCTTAGATAAAGCAACCGAACGACGGATGGCCAAAGGCAATGTCAAAATCGAAGGCCGCCTAGATTTGCATGGCATGACCCAGCTTGAGGCCCAGCCCGCACTGGAAAATTTTATTGAACACGCTTTTAGAGCGGGCAAACGCGAAGTAATCGTAGTAACCGGCAAGGGAACAAGACCCAGTGGAGAAATGGGCGTCTTGCGCCAGATGACACCTAACTGGTTGAATATGGAGCCAAACCGTTCGCGCATTGTGGCCTTCAGGTATGCGGCCCCAAAAGACGGTGGTGAGGGTGCGCTTTACATTAGGATTAGGAAGCAAAATAAATGACCCCGTTCGGCGCAAAAATGCGGGATTTACGTGAAAAAAAGGGCGTAAACCAAAAGGAAATGGCCGCCACCCTAAAGGTTTCGGGAGCGTATCTATCAGCGCTCGAGCATGGAAACCGGGGCCGTCCGGGGCCGGGGCTAATCCATCAAATATGCGAATATTTTGAGCTAATCTGGGACGATGCCGAAGAGCTAAAAACCTTGGCCGAAGGCTCTCACCCCCGTGTTGTGGTGGATACAGCGGGCCTTTCGCCCAAGGCAACCGAGCTTGCCAACCTTATGGCCCGGGCCATAGCCGAGATAGATGATGACACCATCCAATGGATTATGGATGAAATCGAGGCCCACCTTAAGGGCGGGGCTACGCGTGGGCCATCACATTAATTCTGGGCGTCCTGAGTGCGCCTAAATTCCGGGCGTCCGCGCCTTGCCTAAAGTTAATCTCAGCTTATTGCTGGCAAGGCGGCGCTTAAATTGTTAAAAGTCTGAGTGTTAATTTTTCAAGTGCAAAAAGGTTAAATACAATGCGTACAGGTTCCGTCAGCCGAAAAACAAACGAAACCGAAATAACCGTCGATATCAATCTCGACGGAACCGGCAAGTATGATATTTCTACCGGCATTGGTTTTCTTGACCACATGCTGGAACAGCTATCGCGCCATTCGTTGGTGGATATTTCCATCAAGGCAACTGGTGACCTGCACATTGATTTTCATCACACCACCGAAGATATCGGTATTGCATTGGGCGAGTGCGTTACCCAAGCGCTGGGCAACCGCGCCGGCATTACGCGCTATGGTTCGGCCTTGGCACCAATGGATGAGGCCCTTACCCAAGTAGCGCTTGATGCGTCTAACCGCCCATACCTTGTATGGAAGGTTGAATTCGTGCGCGATAAATTAGGCGAAATGGATACGGAATTATTCAAAGAATGGTTTCAGGCATTTGCCCAAGGGGCTGGTCTGACGCTTCATGTTGAATGTTTTTATGGCGACAACAATCACCACATTGTTGAAGCAGCGTTTAAGGCGCTTGCTCGCGCCCTTAGGCAGGCAATTGAAATTGATCCGCGCAAGGAAGGTGAGGTTCCGTCAACCAAAGGTGTTCTTGGCGGCTCGCTTTAAAAGCTGATGAACGTTTATTCAATCCACTTTCGCGACAGTGCTAGCGCTAACACCAATGGCAATGGAAGCGATAAAAAAAACCAAACAACAAAACTGGTTCTGGTTAAGGACGGCTACTCATTGCCGGCAACCGCGTTTGGCCCGTTGTGGGCGCTGGTTCTTGGGTTATGGGAATTGGCATTTTTGATTTTTGTTTTTCAGATGGCCATGGGTTTTTTAATAAATGAATTTGTCCCGGGCGCAAATGCGGCAATAGTGGCGCAAGTGGGCATCGCGGTATTAATAGGTATCGATGCCAATGACTTACGGCCC
>DAOWFT010000007.1 GCA_030637845.1 Thalassospiraceae bacterium | reverse complement strand
TTAGATGTTATGTTGTTAAATTCAAAATACATTTTCTGCCTCATTGAGCCGTAGTAGTGGTTGCTGCGGGTGTGCTGTACGCGCCTATGGCCGCATCGCTTCTTGCCGCGCCACCACCGCTAATTGGTTGCGACTGAATTAAATCTCCGGGGTCTGCAACCGTAAGGCCCGTGTTACGACGATTGGCGCAGCCAAAATTATCATAAGGCAGGTTGGATGGATTAAACGAATCGTTGTCAGACCAATCGCCGCACTCGGGAACAATGGCGGCGTTTGCGGTGAAGCTTAAAATTGCATTTGGCGCAGGAATGGTCACGTCTGAAATGAAATTAAGTTCGCCGGCCCGAAAACCGTTTGCGGTTAAAACTGCGCTTGCCTCAATCGGGGTGACCGTTTCAACCGTTACCTGGGTGCGACCACGTTGGACGTAATCACGCAGGAAGCTTTTGAAGCGACGGGCATCGTCATTGCTTAGCTGGCCGCCGCTTTCGGGTAACGAAATGGTGATGCTTATCTGTTCGCGCGTTACCTGAATGGGGTGGGTTTCCGTTATGTTTCCAACATCTGAAACATTAGTTTTCGCGCAACCCGATATTGATGCGGCAACCGCGCCGACAACAGCAAGAAAGCGAACAGACGATATGAATGATTTATTTTTTAAGGTCATGTCGCTTACTCCATTATATAGCCATAGGGCCCAGCCAGCGGGGTGGCGTAGGCCGGCAGCTCGCGCTTGGTATAAGTTTTGTGCAAGCGACCAAGAAGATAAAAATCAATGTCAGATGCAGGGGCAAAACCATCGGTGGGTAATGCCAGCCTGCTAGCGTTGCTTACAGGTTTAGCAAGATAAGCCGTCATGGTAATTACCAGTTCCGTTTCTTCGCTTTGAAACGCTTCGCTTCTGAACAGCGATCCCAAAATTGGCAGGTCTTTAAGGCCCGGAACGCCATCAATATTATTATCGATATTGTTTTTTATTAATCCGGCGATGAAAAGAGTTCCGCCGCTGGGAAGATCAACCGTGGTCGAGGTTGTTTTTTCTGTCAGCCCGGGGGTGCCCGCCACCGCATTGGTCCAGTCAAGATCGCTAACCGTGGTGCTGACCACCAGATTGATGTGCCCCTTATCCAGTACGGTTGGAGTGAAATCAAGACCAATACCATAGGGCAGCATGGTGGTTGAAACATTGCCGTTGGAATCCAGTGTCGGTACCGGAACTGAACCACCGGCAAGGAATGAAGCATCTTCACCAGATTGAGCGGTTAGTGTTGGCTCGGCCAGGGTTTTGGCCATGCCCTGTCTTTCAAGCACATCAAATGTTATGGGGCCAAGTGCGCCCATGCCGGTATTTATCACACCAGAGGTGGCGAGGCTCAAGGGGAGGGCGGCAAAGTTTGCCCCGGTGGTGGCAAAGCTAACACCGCGGCTACCCGCAGCACCAAGCATATCAAAGCCCAAGTTAACCCCAAGCTGTTTAAGCGCGGTGCGCCTTATTTCTGCAATTCGAACCTGCATAATAACCTGCTGGCTGCCAAGTATTTCAATGGAATTGTTTATGTCGGCAGGGTCGGTAACAAAGCCTTTGGCGATGTCTACGGCCTTGGCCGATGCTATCGCTGTGCGAACATAACCTTTAAGGAAAACCTTGTTGCGGTGAACAATTACATCGATTTTTTCATCGGGCATCATGTCACGTAATGCCGATCTGATGCCGTTGCCATCCATGCCAACCTCGATATTTGCTTCAAACACAACATTGCCGCGAGAGTTGGTGATAAACATGAATGTTGAACCAATTGACCGACCAATGATGTACGCGTTGTTTCCAGTTTTGGCGTTTCGTCTGGGTAGGCGTATCAGTTCGGCAACGCCGGGCTGTCCGAAGTGAACTTCGTTAATAAAGCTGGGAACATTGACCGGGGTGCTTTTGCTCAGGTTTGCCTGCAGCGTTATTGGTTCGTCACCAGATTTCCACGCAGCCTGTGGTGCGGCTTTAGTCGGCGCCGACCTGCTGGGAACTTCCTGCGCAAGCGAGAAGTTCGCGGTTAGCACTGCCACCGTCGCAACTGCTGAAAAAAGTTTAACAATATTTAATTTCATAATAATCAATTTCCTTGGTCGCCAGTCACTTTTCGTCATTTATTTTCTGTTTGTTGACTACTTGAAGACCTTTATTTTAGCAGATGGTTGTCCAACCGGTTGAGCAGGCTTTACCGTGCTTGGGGTGCTTTTGCTTTTGCTTTCGCTGCTTGCTGTGATGCGTTTTCCGTCAAGAACCGCGTCAAGCGAAGAAAGAGTTGGACTTACTTCTATGTCGGTGGTGTACCCCGGGCCTTGACCGCTAGGATAGCTGTCCACACTTTCAAGCGGACGCAACAAAATAGACAGCTCGCCCATTTTTCTTGCGGTAATTATTTTTTCTGCTTGTTTGGGGGTCACTTCAAGAAGAACCTCCAAGACTGCCGGGGCAGGGGCGCCTGATGGGGCAGGGCCCACGTTTCCATTAACGGCAATAACTAAAATGTCTTCCATTATTATTTCGGTCACCCTGTTCATCAATGGAAGCTCGGCGTTGGGGTCTTTATTTGTCAATGCCTGCTTGAGAAGGGTGTGCCCCAACAAAACATCTACTCTGTCACCGGGAAGGATAAATCCACCGGAAGCGGTTTGTTTATTAACGGCTATTATTACAGCGCGCATTCCAGGTTTTATAGTTCCCGGCATGAAGCCACCATTTTTTGGTGAGTGCAATTTGCGCCTGATAATCGGATCACCCTTGGCGAACATATTACGAACAACGCTTTTTTCTTTTTCAAGGTCGCCCACAGGATCTTCGCTGGATTCTTTAGTTATAAATTCATCGTTTAGACTGTCTTCCGGCCAACCCTGCCAGCTAACGTTGCTTGCGTTTAATGGGGTTCCAGGAGGAAGGTCGATACCGGCAACCATAACTTTGATTCCGGATTCCTTCGGCGCTTGCGCGGCAATGTTCGCTTCTTGTGTGCTGAGGTAACTGCTCAGAAGGTATGCGGTACCCCCGGCAAGAAAGACCGCAGCAACAATTAATCCTATTACGATGGCTCTCATAATGTGTTGTCCGAACCTTGGTTCATTATCCGGCCTAAATACCCACCGGAATTAGTTTATCTAAAGCGCGCCATTTAAAGTTACTGGTAAAATTACTGATAAAATTATTGGCTCGCCGTTTAATTGATTTTTTTGACCTATTTTTTGACCCATTGCCCCAAACTGCCAGAAGACCGCCAAGGGGGCACAATATTAATCCTCGTGATTGTTGCCACCACCCCTGAAGAGGAAAATCCCTTTCCTTTCAGGGTATAACAGCAACTTTTTAGCACATAAGGCAGCATTTTTGGCAAAAAATTTCTTAAATACCGCCAGTTTAATTCATATAACCCCTAATCATGCTTTAGCTGCTTTGTCTTATGTTATGGTTTAAACCAATTTGAACGTTACAATAGGGGCTTTGCAGGTCTATCTTTGCCCATTATTGAAAGAGTTAGTGATGTCAATCTACACCGGTAAGCGCGATGGAAAAGTGACAAGGGTCACTGTTGACGGGGATTTTCTCGACCCCAGAACAGATATTCGGGAGCTGTCGTCCGACGGTTTTGAATGGGGCTATGTGGGTTCTGGGCCTTACCAGCTAGCGCTGGCCATGCTCGCAGATCATTTTGATAACGATAAGCTAGCGCTCGGTAATTACAGGTCTTTTTGCGAAACTCAGGTCATCCGCTTTGATAGCGAAAGCTGGATCATGGAGAGCGATGCCATCGATGCGGCCCTTGAGGGGGTTATTGAGGTGGATATGACCCTGGAAGAATTGCTAAACAAGGCCCGCGGCATTGTAATAGAATAACCTATTGAATATAAACAATAAATCCATCCTATAATAGTATGTTTTCTGTGATATGGGTCACTTCGCGGCCCCCGTATCGGGGTTATTATATGCCTGAAGATAGAGCAATGGATGGACGGCCAAAATGGCAATTTATGGATCAATTTGGGTTATGTGGAGCCAGCTTTTCAGCGCAATTCCCTACGGTGACCCGTGGGTGGCCTCTTTTGCTGCCGTATTTGCCATGATGGCCGCCGGAAAGGCCATAAAAACCGTCATGGAATATACTTAAAAAGCCAATATTCTCCGCTTAGCGGTTTTTCTCATTAAATCTGAAAAGATAAAACCTATCACCCGTGTCGCCCGGCAGGGTAATCGCCTCCAACCATTTTGGCTGACGGCCACCCGTTATCATTCTGGTCAGGGTTTCACCCGGGGTGTTCAGATAAACCCTTTCTTCGATTGTATCTTTGCAAAATGCCAGATAGTCGATGTTGCGTTTGGATAATATTGCAAAAGCCTCGTCCAGATCGGTACTGGCGAGAACCTTGAAGCTATCAAGGATACCCTCGGTGTTTCGGTGGTGCGGTGTGCCAACAACGTTTTGTTCGCTTCGGTAAAGAACTTCGGGGCCTTCGTGTATGCGGGTCATGATGTTTATTTTGCGACCACTTTGTTTGCTTATTTCTTTTAGTGTTGGCGCAACATCTGACCATTTGCAGTTTTTAGACGCACCACTGTCAGTTATTTCGTTGGCCAATAAACTACCCAGCACAAGCGCCCCAAGCGCCGGCGCAATAAATACAGAGGCAACAATCGGCACCCTGAATATGGGGGTTCCCGGATGGCCCCCCACGGTTGGGCCACCACTAAAATCAAAAAGCCTTTGTGCCAGCGATGCCAACGGAACGGCCAAAACTATTCCCAGATATGCAGACCAGCGAACCTGATAAATGCTAAGCGGGACAAAAATAATAATTCCCAAAATAATAACCAAAACATAATTGGGAACAGACGACCTGGTTTCGTTCCCGGCACTATTGCCAACATCCTTTAGTGTATTTTTTAGCCACCACCCCACCCACAAAAGCGGTGTGAGGTGCATAATGGCCAATGAGTATGAGGCCGCATCACCATCAAACATTGGTCTTAGTTCTTCAATTTTATTTAGCCATACTTCTTGCAGCCTGATGTCCATTGCACCGGCAAAGGGGCCTTTAAAAAAATCAGGAAATATTAAAAATAAAATAATTGTTGGGAATGCCGCCAGCATAACTCCGCCGATAAATCTATCAATGTGAGTTGAGGGTGCTTTTTTGTTTTTCCATATGCGCCAAATTATCTCAGCAACGAAAGCCAGTAGTAAAAAAAGCGTTATATGCGGTGTGGAGATGCGGTCATATTCGACCACCAAAAACCACTGCGCCGGGGGGTGTTCAAGGGCGATTGCAACAACACCGATTAGCGCCATACCCCAGAGGAACCAACGCAGTTTGCCAAGGTATTCCAGCCTCCCCCTAATGAACCACAAAAAACCAATAACACCCACGCCAAAGGCCACGGTAACCAAGGCCTCGATGCTGGTCCATACGGCCACAGCCGCAACCATGCCGGCAATGATGGGGTGCTTAATATTTTTGCCGCCATCATCTTCATCTTCACAGAACATTATGATGAGATATGCAAAAACTACTGCAAACAGGAAAACCAGCAATGAATGATGGTCGGGGCGGGCCGCGTAAAAGTAATTTTTTGTTACCGGGGCGGCAACGATTAAAATCGCCATCGAGACCTGTCCGCGGGTATCCAGAAATGATCTGGTTGCCCGAAACAGAATTACAATCGAAAGCATTGCCAAAAATGGACTTACGCCAACGCCTGAATAATAAAGACCTCTTTCAATTCCGGTAACTGGTGCAAGCAAAAGACCACCAGCCACAATGATTATATCAAGGGGCCTGGTCCAATGAAGGGTTTGCCCATAAGGCCAGTTGGAGGATGCGGAAAAGTTTCCATACCAAGAATCTGGCCACGAACCTGGGTCGCCGTTTTCTGAAATTGCCTGAACCCATTCATTTATTCTGACCATACGCATGTAGGTATCGGTGCCAAAATACCAATCGGCACCAAAAACAAACCCATCGTTAAATGCGTACACCGGAACAACTACAATCAATAATGCAAAGGCTATTCCTGAGATTTTGAAAATAGCTGATTTTGCGCCGCTGGTGCCTGCGTGGTTGTTATTTGGCATTTTACAAAGATGGCCGAAAAGACTGAAAAATACTAGCCCTCCCCAATCTTGTCGGGGGTGCAAAAAAGACCTATAAGTCTAGATGCAACCAGACTAGGAGTAACGACCTTTGAAAAAGAACTACCTTGAGCTAACCAGAATAATAGAACGCATGCACAGGCGTTTCCTTGACGTTCTTCGTGCCGAACTTGCGCGCATGGAAGTAAAAGACCTCAATGCTGTTCAGGCGTTGTTGCTTAGCAATATAGGTGAAGAAGAAATCGTTATTCGTGATTTGATCGAGCGCGGTTACTATCAGGGTTCCAACGTTTCCTATAACATCAAAAAACTCAGCGAAATGGGTTATCTTGAGCAGCAACGCTCAGAACACGATAAACGTTCCGTTCGGGTAAAGTTGACTGAAAAGGCATTGGGGGTCGTTGCCAGAATCAGAGACCTTGAGGAAAAAAATGCCGCTGCGTTTTCTACCACCGGAATATCCGAAGCAGAGGTTGAAAGTGCGGCAGAATCTCTGCGCAAGATCGAACGCGTCTGGAGCGACCATATTCATTATGGTGATGAGTAGGGTCCCAGCCTCCCCGATCACCTTTGCGCCCGATAATCGAGCACAGGCCATAAAATCATCAAAAATAGCTGTAAATAAAGCCTTATTTTGAAGGCTTTATCTTGCTCTTCGTTGCGCCGGTTTTTATCTAAGCATTGACACGCCAAGAGGGTGGTTTTGCTTTTTTTGGCAGTGTCAACGTAACGGATTGTGGGCAGGAAACAACGCCCGCTTTCACTATTCCTTTGCCGAACAGCATTAAGTAAAGCTAGGATGTTATATATGAAGTTTTCAAAAATCCTTTACGTTAAAACGGACTTACCCTTGAGGTCCGTTGTTTGAGGTTTGGCGTTCGAGATTTAGCGTTACAGGGATATGGGTGGCTGATGTCATCCCAAAGTCGTTTGACCCCATGACGCCGGCCGAACAGGTAAGGGAAATATGGGAAACCAATAATGCCTGATGACAATAAAACAGTTGAGGAGAAGATTACCGCCCTAAGGGATGACTACGCCCAACGGCTGGCCTCAAAGATAGATGAAATTTCATCCAATGTTTTATTGATATCATCTTCGGCCAGCAAAAGTGATGCCGGCAAAGCCGTTGCCGCGGTGCACGCACTTACGCACAAGCTTGCCGGGTCGGGCGAAACCTTTGGCTTCAAGGAAATTTCTATTGTCGCTCGCAAAATGGAAGAAGCCTGCACCAGGGTGATGGAAAATGAGGAAGATCCAGCAAGCATTGCAGAAACCCTTGTGGGAAAACTGGAAGCATTAAAAAAATCAGGCTCCCATCCCGATGTCCGCATGGAAAAGCAAGGCGAGCAGGAAGCGGATTCCAAGGATAGCGGAACCGTTGATGACAGAGCAGTTCGCAATGTTCTTATTCTTGATGGCGATGAAAAAGTTCGCTTGCAAATGGTTGGTGAGCTAGAACATTTTGGTTTTGTCGCCCGCGGCATTTCCCACCCCAATGATATTTTGAGCGCAATCAAAGAACAAAAGCCGGACGTTTTGGTGTCCGATACTATTTTTGATGGCAATGATAATATGGCATTGGACATAATTTCCGGGTTCCATCAATCAGGCGAGTTGGATTGCCCGATAATTATTCACACGAAAATTGATAATATGTCTCACCGACTTGGTGCGGTGCGCGCAGGCGCCGGTAATTATCTTGTAAAGCCGGTGGATATGGCGGACATGATTGATGTGCTTGATTCCGTAACGGAAAATGGTGAAGCCGATCTGTTCAGGGTATTGGTTATTGATGATGATGAAAGTCTTTCACGTCATACAGAACTGGTTCTGCAGGGCGCCGGAATGATGACCAGTGCATTGAACGACCCGATGACCGTTATTGAAGTGCTTAATGATTTTGTTCCGGAACTTATTTTGCTGGATCTTTATATGCCTAATTGCGAAGGCCATGAAGTAGCGGCAATTATTCGTCAGCAAGAAGCATTTGATGCCATACCCATAGTTTTTCTTTCCAGCGAACATGATGTCGAAAAACAGCTTTCGGCGATGGAATTGGGAGGCGATGATTTTCTGACCAAGCCCATACAGCCAAAACATCTTATTTCTGCCGTAAGAATACGTGCTTCGCGTTTTCGCGAGCTACGCTCCATGATGGTAAAAGACAGCATGACCAGTCTTTATAACCACACCACAACTAAACAACTAATGAGAAATGAGATAGAGCGTGCCAAACGAACAAACCAGTCAATCGCCATGGCATCGCTGGATATTGATAATTTCAAAAAAGTAAATGATATATACGGTCATGCAGTCGGCGACAAGGTAATCAAATCCCTATCCAGATTATTACGCCAACGCTTAAGGGGTGCTGATATAATCGGGCGAATGGGTGGCGAGGAATTTGCCGCATTACTCACCGGAGCAACAGCCAAAGAAGCAGAATTAATATTCAATCAAATAAGAGAGGCGTTTTCAGAAATCGTCTTTCGTTCCGATGCCCGTGATTTTTCCGTAACCCTGAGCTGCGGTATAGCTGAATTCCCAGCCCATAACAGTGTTTCATCGCTTTCCGATGCTTCTGACAGGGCGCTTTATGCGGCCAAAAACGGTGGCCGTAATTTGGTGATGCTGGCCTAAAGCAAAAGCGGAATAATCCCAGCGGCAGACGCCAGATCATCGGCTGGCTTTACTGTAAAATTATTACCCGAAAGACCCAGCGCATCTTCGCGTTCACCTTGGTTTGCTCCGTGTCCGCTAAGCACATGAACGCCACCCGCAAGCCCGGCATTTTTTCCGGCTTCCATATCTATTGCGCGGTCACCGACAATCCATGACCGGCTAAGCTCAATTCCCATTAGCTCACCCGCCAGATGCAACATTCCCGGGTTGGGTTTGCGTGCCGGGTGTGATGGCTGTCCGCCGTATGGCGGGTTTCCTTTTTCGTGAAAGGGGCAGGCAAAAACACCATCTACGGTGCCGCCGGCTGATTTAATATCATCCAATATGCGTGCCTGAACCGCAACGAATGCATCCCAGCCGAAATATCCGTATGCGATACCGGCCTGATTGGTCACCAATATAACGGGCACACCTTTTTGGTTGGCCGATTTTATTACCTCACCGACACCGGGCATCAGTTGAACATCCTCAACCTTGTGTAGGTAGTTGGCCTCGACACAAACAACCCCATCACGGTCAAGAAAAAGAGCCGGTCTTGCGTTTGTGGTTTCTTTGGGTGAAATCATTTGCGTCCATACGCCATCACTTAACGTGGCGCCGGGGGGGAATGATTTTGGTTGGGGGAAATCGCTCATTGTATCTCAATCTTTATTTTTTAAGCATTTACCACATCGGGTGAAAGCAGTGTCCCGGATTTGAACCGCTCAGGCTCGCAGGCAATGCGCGATATTGCCGCCGCCACACCCGCACCATCACCACCGCGCCCGGTTACAAGGCCAAGCATGCGTGGTGCTTCGGCATTTTGTTCTTTGCCTAATGCTTCGACCAACGACATCAGCGCACCACCGCCGAGGCTGGCACAGGCATCATCAATATCCGATGCGTTGGGCGCATCAATAACCACAATAATTAAGCTGTTTTCTGTTTCAAACATATTTGACCACATTTCCCTGAGCATATTTATTGGTGCAAAAACAGCCGCCTCCCATGCCTTGCGCCACGCATCATCGCGAATATCATCAATGCGTCCTGCGGGAATATTTCCAGTGCAACTAACAAGCACATCAACCTCATCACATGAAAGGGCCAAAGCCTCTGCCTCAACTGCATTTGCCGGATTGGCAATATGGGTTTCGACCTTTACGCCGAATTCCTGTTTTATCTCAACTGCTGTGCGCTCAAGAGCGAGCCCGCCAATACCGCTCAAACAAAGGTCGGCCCCGGTTTGCGCTAGCGCCCGCGCAGCGGCAAGGCCAACCCCGCCAGCCGCACCGGTGATGAGGGCTTTTTTTCCACTTAATGGACCTTTTGGCATGGGGTTGTTCATTATTTATGTTTCTCTTGTTTTTTTGCTACCTGGAAAATTATCCGGGACAAGCACGGTTGGGCCAAGCTTTGTTTCCGGGTTGTCTTTTGGATGGTCGCGGGTGTAATGCAGACCACGGCTTTCTTTTCGCATTTGCGCCGAACGAACAATAAGGTCGGCACAAACAGCCATGTTTCTTAGCTCTAACAAATCGCCGCTTATCCGGAAATTTCCATAATAATCCTGGGCTTCCGATTGCAGCATATCTATACGGGTTTTGGCCCGGGCCAACCTTTTGTCGGTTCTGACGATACCGACATAATCCCACATGAAATGCCTAAGCTCGTCCCAGTTATGGGAAATTACAATTTCTTCGTCTGAATCGGTTACCCGGCTTTCATCCCACGGTGGGGGCAGGGAGGGTTTGCCAATATCATCAAGATGGTTTTTTATGTCACTGGCTGCGGCACTTGAATAAACAAGGCATTCCAAAAGCGAATTGGATGCCATGCGGTTGGCCCCGTGCAATCCGGTGTAGGTAACCTCGCCAATGGCGTAAAGACCCTCAATGTCGGTGTGGCCCCTGCGATCTACCATAACCCCGCCACAGGTGTAATGGGCTGCCGGAACAACGGGCAGGGGTTCTTTGGTCATATCAAAACCGAAGCCAAGGCATTTTGCGTATATTGTGGGGAAATGTTCCTGAATGAAATCAGCGCCTCTGTGGCTGATGTCGATATAAACAAAATCAAATCCGTGTCGCTTCATTTCATAATCTATGGCGCGGGCCACAATGTCGCGCGGGGCAAGTTCTTCGCGATCATCAAATTTGTGCATGAAGCGTTCACCGCCCGGTAACGTAAGTATTCCGCCTTCGCCACGCACGGCTTCGGAAATAAGAAACGATTTTGCCTTGGGGTGGTAAAGACAGGTTGGGTGGAACTGGGTAAACTCCATATTGGCAACCCGGCATCCGGCGCGCCAGGCCATGGCAATACCGTCGCCGGTGGCAACATCGGGGTTTGATGTATAAAGATAAACCTTACTTACCCCACCGGTTGCTAACACCACAAATGGTGCGGCGAATGATATTACCTTATCAATATCGGTATTTAACGCATATATTCCGCTGACGCGTTTTGATCCGGTTTTTTTATCAACCTCACAGTAAAGATCAACCGCGTTGTGATTTTCAAAAATTGTAATGTTGGGGTTGGCACGAACGCGTTCTTCCAGCGTTATTTCAATCGCCTTGCCGGTGGCGTCAGCCGCGTGTACGACGCGGCGATGGCTGTGGCCGCCTTCGCGGGTTAGGTGTAATTGATCTCCTTCACGGGTAAACTCAACCCCGTAACCGGTTAGCTTTTCAATTGCCCCGCGCCCGCTTTCAACCACAAAGCGCACCACATCCTCATCACAAAGTCCGGCCCCGGCATCAATGGTGTCTGCAATGTGCGAGCGCACGCTATCGTGCTCATCCAGCACTGCGGCAACACCGCCTTGAGCGTAGTAGGTGTTGCTTTCATGCAGGCTGCTTTTGGTTATTACCGCAACACGGGCAAAGTCGGCCATTTCCAAAGCGAGATTAAGCCCGGAGGCGCCGCTACCGATTACCAGTACGTCAAAAATGTTGTCTGTATTATCCACAGATGTGGTTATAGGGGCTTATTGCCCGCGATTCCACCCTTTCGGGCCAGTGCCAATAAAGTGATAACAATCTGCATGGCTGGATCGGGAGAGTAATGTTATAACAATATTAGCATATTAGAGGTTCGACTCAGGAGGGGCGCTGGAGTTGAGATTTTCCATTGAGTTCAAGCATTACGCCATTTCGGCGATTGTTGCGCTGGCATTGGCCACCATTGCGCTTCTGACCTGGTATCGCTCAAATTCGATCAACGAGCTTGATACCCAAAGGGAAGCCATACATAGCATCGACACATATCTGCAAGAGCTGCAAAAAATTCACGTGGATTTTGTCACCCTTCACGACCCCAAATATCTGAATAATTTTCGGGTTAAATACGAAACCATGAAATCCGAGATCGAACAGTTGACCGTAAATTTAAATTCGCTGGGTCTTGATATCGGCATTGTTTCAGAAGTATTCGGCGAAGCCGCTAAATACAAATTACAGTTTGAAAGCATTGCAATCCTTCAGCAAAAAATAGGCAAGGATCAGACCGAGGGTATTCGCAAAAAAATGCGCGATTCCTTGTATGCAACCGAGGCTGTGCTGGATCGGGTGGAGGACGAAAACCTTCGTTTAGCCCTGCACCGTAGATTGCTTATGACCCAGCGTACGGAAAAAGACCTTATGTTGAGGAGACAAGAAAAGTATCTGGCAAAATTTGAAAGCTTTTATGGCATCACCATAACGGACGTAGAAAAATTAGTTGACGATCCTGAATTAAAATCACAACTACTGGCCGCTCTTGCTGCGTACAAAGGTTTTTTCAAACAACTTTCAGAAGCAGCGCTGGAAATTGGACTGACTTACGAAGATGGGCTTCGCAATGAAGCCAACAGAACCATAAACAGCGCCTATATAATGGTTGATACACTGTCAAGTTACGTTAATTCCGCCATTGCGAAAAAAGAAACTGAAATTAATAATCTGATATTGATTGCCTGTGTCGTATTTTCAGCCATCATCATTTTTCTAATCTTCCGGCTAACCCGGTCCATAGTCCAGCCATTGAAAGATGTGACCATGTCCATGACCGAACTTGCCGGAGGCAATTACAGCATAACGGTATCGGACAAAGGTAGGGCGGATGAAATTGGTAAAATGATCAAGGCTCTAAAGGTTTTCAAGATTAACGCCATGGAGCGAGATCAGGCAAAGTACGCTTTGGAGAAGGCCCGTAACGAACTGGAGAAACGTGTTGAAGAACGAACAAGAGAGCTAACGGCGACAAATAAGGACCTTGATGAAAGCAAGAAAAAAGCAGAGGCCGCCAGCATTGCAAAGGGTAATTTTCTGGCCAACATGAGCCACGAGCTTCGCACCCCGCTTAACGCAATTATTGGTTTTTCCAGCACCCTAAAAGAAGAAATATTTGGAAAATTAAATACCGAAAAACAAAGAGAGTACGTTAATGATATAAATCTTTCCGGCATGCATCTTCTGGAACTGATAAATGACATTCTCGACGTATCGGCGATTGAGGCTGGAAAGCTTGAGCTAAACGAAGAAAATGTGGAAATTGCAGAATTGATTGACGGTGCCGTCAGGCTGATTTCGCCACATGCCGAAAAAGGCGGTGTTGAGATATCTGTTTCTTTGCCTAATGCCCTGCCTAATCTCTATGTGGATGCCAGACGGTTGCAGCAAATCTTGCTAAATATGCTATCTAATGCGGTCAAGTTTTCCAACAAGGGCGACACCATAACCATTGAAGCTGAATTTGATGGTGGGTCTTCGGTTACATTAAGCGTTTCTGACACCGGTGTTGGCATGAATGAAAAAGAAATTGCCACCGCCATGGAACCCTTCGGGCAGGTGCAGGAATCCTCGGATACTAGAAATCACGAAGGAACCGGACTTGGTCTTCCGTTAACAAGGTCATTGGTCGAAATGCACGGTGGAACTTTTGAAATCAAAAGCAAAAAACATTCAGGCACAAAAGTAAGCGCTACCTTTGGTGGTGAGCGGGTTGTCCTTCAGGTGCCGGCGACAAACCGGGAAAATACCACCGAGACCGCCTAGTTCGATTGCCAGTCCAGCCCGATATCAACCGCAGGTGCCGATTGGGTCAGGCGGCCAATGGAAACACCGTCAACCCCGGTCTCGGCAATGGCCAGCACGGTTTCAAGCCGCACCCCGCCAGAGGCCTCGGTCTTCGCCCGGCCAGCTATTAATTTAACCGCACCTGAAAGTTCGTCCGTTCCCATATTATCCAGCAATATGGTGTCGGCTCCGGCGTTTATGGCTTGCTCAACTTGATCCATGGTATCGCACTCAACCTCTATGGGTTTTAGTTTTTGCGCTTGCGCGGATTTTATTGCGGCTTCAACGCCACCTGCAGCTGCTATGTGGTTGTCTTTTATCAATACCGCATCATCAAGGCGCATACGGTGATTAGTCGCCCCCCCGGTGCGGGTCGCGTATTTGGCAACGTCGCGTAATCCGGGGATGGTTTTTCTGGTATCTAAAATAACCGCGTTTGTTCCTTTTATGGCGTCAACATATTCACGGGTTGTGGTGGCAATGCCGGAAAGATGTTGCAACAGGTTAAGCGCGGTTCGTTCCCCCGCCAGCAATACCCGGGCCGGACCTTCGACGTGGGCCAGTTTTGTTCCGGCACCGACCATATCGCCATCGGTTACTTCTGCTTTCCAGGTTATGTCATCGGAAAGAGCAAAGAAAACCCGGGCGGCAATATCAATTCCCGCAACAACTATTTTCTCGCGGGCGGAAAACACACCTGAAAAGCGTGTGTTTTCATCGATGGTTGCGTACGAGGTAATATCACCGCCAAGGCCAAGGTCTTCGTCCAGCGCGTCTTGTATTATGCGTTCGACAACATTCTCATCAAGACCATCAGGTATTGGTGGTTGCATCATTCGGCTGCTGCCGCAGATTTCGCCGGAGGAGGTGAAAGTTCGAGCATGAGTTCAAGCGGTTTTAGCGCAGCAGTTCGCAGCTGGTCATCCAGCTTCACGTACGGTGCTTCATTCACCATGCAAAGATAAAGTTTTTCCATGGTGTTTAACGCCATGAACGGGCACTGCGCACAATTACAAGAACCGTCCGCGCCCGGTGCCGGGTAAAATGTTTTTCCCGGTGCGTCTTTTTCCATTTGGTGAATGATGTTTTGCTCGGTCGCAACAATAAACTCATTTGATTTGTTGTTAGTCACAAAATCAATAATAGAACGGGTTGAACCAACATGGTCCGATACTTCCAGAATTGCTTCGGGGCATTCAGGGTGGGCTGCCACCAATGCACCGGGGTGAGCATCCTTTAGCCGGGTTATTTCGCGGGCGGAAAACTGTTCATGAACAATGCAGGTGCCGGGCCAAAGAACCATATCGCGCCCGGTCTTGTGGTTAAGGTACGCACCAAGGTGGCGATCAGGCCCGAATATAATCGGCTGGTCTTTGGGCAATGAATTAATAATGTGTTCGGCATTGGACGAGGTGACGATGTAATCGGACATGGCCTTAATCTCGGCCGAGGAATTAATATAATTAATCGCAATGTGGTCAGGGTGCTGGGCCTTGAACGCGGCATAGGCGACCGGCTGGCAGCTGTCTTCGAGCGAGCATCCAGCATCAGCATCGGGCAGGACGACTAATTTTTCGGGGTTTAGTATATTTGCCACTTCGGCCATGAAGCGCACACCGCAAAAAACTATCATGTCGGC
>DAOWFT010000199.1 GCA_030637845.1 Thalassospiraceae bacterium | reverse complement strand
TATTGCCCAGGCCGGGTTGCCCGGTGCGGTTACGCTGGCGACCAACATGGCCGGACGCGGCACCGATATTCAGCTTGGTGGCAATGTTGATATGCGGATCAAATCGGAAATTGATGAAAAACTTGAAGGTAGCGCACGCGAGGCCGCGACTAAAAAAATCGAGGACGAAGTAAAAGTCAGTCACCAAAAAGTAATTGATGCGGGCGGGCTTTTTATTGTCGGTACCGAACGCCATGAAAGCAGGCGGGTGGATAACCAGCTTCGTGGCCGTGCCGGACGCCAGGGCGATCCCGGTGCCAGCGCGTTTTACCTATCACTAGAAGATGACTTGATGCGAATATTCGGATCGGAACGCATTGACAGCATGTTAGTCAAACTTGGCCTGCAAGAAGGCGAGGCCATTGTTCATCCGTGGATTAACAAGGCATTGGAAAAGGCCCAGCAAAAAGTTGAGGGCCGTAACTTTGAAATTCGTAAAAACCTGCTCAAGTTTGATGATGTAATGAATGACCAACGCAAGGTCATTTACGAACAACGCAAAGAACTTATGGCTGCCGATGACGTTTCAGAAGACGTTTCAGATATGCGCCATCAGGTAATTGAAGATCTTATTCACACCGCAATCCCGGCCAAGGCTTATCCGGAAGAATGGGATATTCAGCATTTGCACGAAGAGATCTTAAGGATTTTTGCTCTCGACCTGCCTGTTGCCGATTGGGCCAAGGAAGAAGGCATTGCCGAACAAGAAGTGCAGACGCGCATCTTCGACGCGGTAGACCGCAAAATGGCGGAAAAAGTTGCACGCTATACGCCAAAAGTAATGCGCGACGTGGAAAAGGGTTTGCTTATGCAGATACTGGACCAAATGTGGAAAGAACACCTGCTGGCGCTGGATCACCTTAGGCAGGGCATTGGTCTTCGCGCCTATGCCCAGCGTGACCCATTAAACGAATACAAAACAGAAGCATTTAACCTATTCGAACAAATGATTGATAGCCTGCGTGAACGTATCTCGCTGGTGCTTTCCCATGTTGAGCTGCAATTCACCCCGGCCGAAGGAATGGCAGACGGAATAACCGGGGGAATGTTTGAGCAATCCCAAGGCGAAACCGTTGAGGGTCACGAAGACCCGGCCTTTGCCAAAAGAGAGCCGACAGCTGAGCTTGAAAATGTTCCATCGCTAACGCGAAAAGGCAGCGCCGAGCGCGACCCGGCTAACCCCGCCACCTGGGGTCGGGTCAGTCGCAATCAACCATGTCCTTGTGGTTCGGGAAAAAAATACAAGCACTGCCACGGTAAGGTTTAGCTCGTTCAGTTAAACTAGGCCTTTTTGCCCCAGCTCCATGAACCTTTCACGCCGCTTGGCCCGTAGCTGGCCACCGTCAATGTCATCCATCTTGTAAATTGCGTGCTCCAGTTCGGCACCCAGCGCCATATACATTGACTGCGGGTCGCGATGGGCACCGCCCAAAGGTTCGGGAATAACCACATCAACAACACCAAGATCCATAAGGTCTTTAGCGGTGAGCTTTAATGCCTCGGCAGCAGTTTTGGCCTCGGCACCATCGCGCCACAAAATTGAGGCACAGCCTTCGGGTGAAATAACCGAATAGATAGAATGCTCTAAAATTAAAACCGTGTTGGCGCAGGCCAGCGCGATTGCCCCACCGGAGCCGCCCTCGCCTATAATTACCGAAACAAACGGAACCTTTATCTGAAAGCTGATCTCGATTGATTTGGCGATGGCTTCTGCCTGACCGCGGGCTTCGGCATCTGCGCCGGGAAACGCGCCCGGGGTATCGACCAAGGCAATAATTGGCAGGCCGAACCTGTCGGCCATTTTCATCAACCGCTGGGCCTTGCGATAGCCTTCGGGTTTGGCCATGCCGAAGTTATGATGAACGCGCTCTTCGGTGTCGCCGCCCTTTTCAATGCCCATAACCATAACCGAACGCCCACGGAAACGGCCAAGGCCGCCAACTATGGCGTTGTCTTCGCCAAACAAACGGTCGCCGGCCAGTGGGGTGAAGTCATCAATAATCGCATTTATGTAATCAATCGCATGGGGCCTGTCCTGATGGCGGGCGACTTGGGTTTTTTGCCATGCGTTTAGCTTGGAATAAATTGTCCGTAGCTGCTTATCAACCTTGGTCTGGAGCTTGGTTACTTCGTCGGCAATATTAACCTCGCCCGAGCCGGTAATATGACGAAGCTCTTCTATTTTGCCTTCTAGTTCGGCGATTGGTTTTTCAAAATCAAGGTAATGCAACATAGGTTTGTTCCAACAAAAGATATTATTGTTATTTAGAGGCGACTATCTCGGCTTTCTTTACCACAACTTCGGCCTGCTTGATGGAGGCAATATCTATAAGGCGGCCATCCAGCGTAACCGCGCCTTTGCCTTCTTTCTGGGCCTGCTCCATGGCTTCGATTATGCGCTTGGCCTTGGTAATTTCGGCTTCGGATGGGCTGAATAGCTCGTTGGCTTTATCAATCTGGGTCGGGTGAATGGCCCATTTACCTTCGCAGCCCAGCACCGCCGCGCGCATGGCTTGGGCGGAGTATCCATCAATGTCGCCAATGTCGCCAAAGGGCCCATCAACCGGACGCAGGCCATTGGCCCGCGCCGCAACCACCATGCGGGCAATGGCGTAATGCCACATATCGCCCCAGTGATAATCTCTTGCCCCGCCTTCGTCTCCTTCTGGCGCATCGGTTAGCACACCGTAGTCGGCATTGGGGCCACCAATGTTGGTGGTTCTGGCCTTGGTCGATGCGGCATAATCGGCGACGCCAAAATGAAGCGATTCATTGCGCGGACTGGCGGCGGCTATTTCATGAACGTTGGCCATGCCAAGTGCGGTTTCGATAATAAGCTCGAACCCGATTTTCTTTTTCAAACCCATGGCATCTTCGATTTGGGTTACCATCATGTCGAGGGCATAAACGTCGGCGGCGGTGCCGACCTTGGGTATCATTATCATATCAAGGTTTGCGCCGGCTTGTTCAATCACATCGACAACGTCGCGATACATATAATGGGTATCAAGCCCGTTAATACGAACCGACACTGCCTTGCCCGACCAATCAAGATCGTTCAGCGCCCCAATAATGTTTTTACGTGCTTGCTCTTTGTCCGATGGTGCAACCGCATCTTCGAGATCAAGAAACACAACATCAGCTGGGCCGCTAGCGGCTTTTTCCAAAAACTTGAGGTTCGATCCTGGCACTGCCAATTCTGAACGATTAAGGCGGGCGGTTGCTTGGTCAATAATTGTAAAGCTCATCTGGGGCCTCCGTAATATTTATGATTATTTATGGTTTTTATAGCACATGGCCGGGTTTTTCCTAATCCTCATCCGCCAGAGGATGGGCGGTTGTGACCAGCTGTTTTAGGCGCTCTTCCAGCACATGGGTGTATATCTGGGTTGTGACTATATCTGCATGGCCCAGCATCTGCTGTAACGAGCGAAGATCGGCCCCATGGGCCAAAAGATGGCTGGCAAACGAATGCCTCAGCACATGGGGTGATACCTTGCGGGGATCAATACCGGCCTCAAGCGCCAGCTCTTTCAATAGCTGGCCAAACCTGGCCCGGGTCAGGTGGCCCGAGCGTCCGCGTGAGGGGAAAACAAATGCCGCGGCATTTGAGGCCTTTTTATTTGTACTTTTAGAACTGGCACTTATAAAAATGTCTCTTATTTTCATATATGCGACCAAGGCATCGCTGGCCGGCTCGGACAATGGCACAAGTCTTTCCTTGCCGCCCTTGCCCTTAATGGTAAGGATGCGGCCATCGCGGGAAATTGCCCTGAGTGGCATACCCACAAGCTCACTGACACGAAGCCCGGTTGCGTACAAAAGCTCGACCAGTGCCGCCAGCCGCAAACCATCGGTTCCATTACGGCCGTACGCCGCCTCTATCAGGCGCTCGACCTCATCTTCGCTCAGATACTTGGGCAGGCTTTTACCCTGACGCGGGCCATCAATTGCCGAGGTCGGGTCATCTTCGCGGATGCGTTCGCCATAAAGAAAACGAAAATACTGTCTTAGGGTTGAAAGCCTGCGACCCGCTGTTCTGGCCGTGAGACCGGCCCCCGACAGTTTGCTCAGATATTTTTTTATCAGTTGGGGGCTTGCTTGCTCTGTCGATTTACCCTCGGCTTTTGCAAACTCGGTAAAATCCATCAAATCGCGACCATATGATTCAATGGTATTTTTTGCCGCCCCGCGCTCAGAGACAAGCATTTCGAGAAAGCTCTCGGCATATCTTGATAGGGGTTCGGTTTGAACACGGCGTCTTGCCATACCTGATTTCCCGCTATTGCAGACCTAGAGACTTATAATCTCACAGTCCGGCACTAACCACTGCTTCCAGTGCAATTTCACGCGCTTCATTTTCAAGACCAACCGCCCGCAACGCCGTTAACAGACGATGCAGCACCATCGGTTCGGCGCTTGCCGGGCCGCCGTTGCCCATTATAACCAACGAAAGAAGCATGGTTTCACCAACGTGTGCGCGCTCGGATGCCGCCGTCAGGCGAAACCAAAGTGCGGGATGGGGGGCCAGCACCCCAAGGCGTTCGGGGCCAGCAACCAGCGGTACCCAGAATTCATGCGGCACCACATCGCCAACCGCATCAAACACCGAACCAAGAAGTGCTGCGCGATCACGTGCTTCGGCTTTATTTCGTTTGTCCTTGCTGATGGTATCCCACCACGAAGAAAGGTTTTTCAAATTCCAATCGCTGGCACCTTCAAAACCCGAAAGCCGGGCCACGGGCATAAGCGAGATTAACTCACTGCTAAGTTTTTTATTGGTCTCGGCTCTTTCTTTCAGTATTTCAAACCACGGCTTGGCTTCTTCGTGACGGTTTGTAATAAGAAACGCCCGAATTGCCTCGGGCGCAAACCAGGCAAGCTCTTTGGTCGGTGGAACCCGGCCTAAAACCGGCAAAAATGCCCTGGCCGTAGAGGCATACCTGCCGCCCGAGCGGGCCATGCTCAACGCCCGAGAAAGCGCCGAGGCCTGTGCCGAGGGAACCGTCTGCATAAGTGATGAGCGATAAAGCAATGCCCTGCTCATGGGGCCTGAACGCCGGGAGGCATTTGCCAAGGGGCTGGCAAGCTCGCTTTTCTTGAACTGGATGGACGCATAAAGCTGGCGCAGGGCATCAACCGGAAGCGCACCAGATACCTCGGCCCGTTCGGCGGCTTC
>DAOWFT010000153.1 GCA_030637845.1 Thalassospiraceae bacterium | reverse complement strand
GTTATGAAGCAGCTAATTTGTTTTTGGTTTATGGCGTCGCTCATAAATGAAAATGGGACCGGCGGCTCATCACCGGGCTGGCGTTCCAGTTTATCCCAATCAATTGTGCGGCCATCAAGGCGTGGCGGGGTTCCGGTTTTTAACCGCGAGGTGGAAAAACCGTGTAATTTCAATGTGTTAGCAAGCTCTACGGAAGGCTCATCACCCATGCGTCCGGCGGCCCAAGTTTTATTTCCCACGTGGATCATTCCGTTTAGGAATGTTCCGGTGGTAAGCACCACGGCGGGGGCGGATATAATTTCACCATTGGCCAGAACCACACCGGTAATTTTTCCATCGGCAATAACCAGATCCGTGGCCGCACCCGCAAGGATGTCGAGGCCCTTTGTTGCGCGCAGCAAACCAAGCACGGCTTTTTTATAAAGGCTGCGATCTGCCTGCGCCCGCGGCCCCCACACCGCCGGACCCTTTGATTTATTTAACATGCGAAACTGGATGCCGCCCGCATCAATGGCCCGGCCCATTATACCGTCAAGGGCGTCAATCTCACGCACCAACTGACCCTTACCCAATCCGCCAATGGCCGGGTTGCATGACATTTCACCAATTGTTTCAATGCGGTGCGTTAGCAAAAGAGTTTTTGCGCCAACCCGGGCAGCCGCACTTGCGGCTTCGGCACCGGCATGGCCGCCACCGATTACGATTACGTCGTATTTAACTTGGCCCCTTGTTGACGGGCTTTTGTTGCTGGCTTTGCGCATGGCCGCAACCTAAGAAGCGAGGGGGCCAAAGTCAAACAGAGTAAAAAATAAACCGGAGCAACAGCATGCTGATGGTAATTTGTAACGCCACCGCGGTTAAGTTCAAATAGTGCGGTTATTTACCAATACAAAATTCTGAAAAAATAATGTCGAGCAATTCTTCAACATCAACCCGCCCGGTAATGCGGCCAAGGGCGCGAACCGCAAGACGTAAATCCTCGGCCGCCAATTCATCAACGCCCGTTTTTTCGTCATTTATAAAGCGCACCAGCGCGCAACTACATTCGGCCAGCGCATGGCGATGACGTTCACGGGTTGGCAATGGCGCATCACCGCTAACTTCTAAAAGTTCGGCCAGACGTTTTTCAATGTGGCCTAACAGCCGGTCCATGCCGTCCCCGGTTTTAACCGACACACTTAATACTTCCCTATCAGAAATATTTTGCGGCAACTTAGCGCCCAACATGTCGGACTTGTTGACGCAAACAACCGCGTCTTCATTTATAAGCGCGGCTGTTTCCCCGTCCAGTTGCGGCAGCGCACTGCCGTCAAACATACAAAGTTTGAGGTCGGCCCCCGCCGCCCAAGCCCGCGCCCGGCGCACGCCTTCTAGCTCAATGGTGTCATTGGTGTTGTTGCCCTCGCCCCTGAGCCCGGCGGGATCTGCCACCAACAACGGATAGCCGCCAAGGTTAAGGTGGACCTCAACCACATCGCGGGTGGTGCCGGCAATGTCCGATACTATGGCCGCATCGCGCATGGCCAGCGCATTTATCATCGACGACTTGCCCGCATTAGGCGCGCCAATAATTGCCATGCGAACCCCGGTGCGCAAACGCTCGCCCTTGCGCCCGTCTTTTAGGTGAGATTGAATTTCTTCCATTACCTTGGCACAGGTGGCTATGGCACCGTCGGTTATGTCGTCCGGTAATTCCTCGTCGGAAAAATCCAGCGCCGCCTCGACCAATGCTAAAACATGCACCAGCCGTTCGCGCCAGCCATCATAAACCTTGCCCAAGCCCCCTTCGGCCTGCACCAATGCTTGGCGTCTTTGCGCCTCGGTCTCGGCGGCAACCAGATCGGCCAGCCCCTCGACCTGGGTTAGATCCAGTTTGTTATTTAAAAAAGCCCGGCGGGTGAACTCCCCCGCTTCGGCCGGACGCAGCCCATCCATTTTCGCCAAGGCCGCAAGCACGCCCGAAACAACCGCAACGCCGCCATGCAGATGCAGTTCGCAAACATCATCGCCGGTGAAACTGGCCGGTGCCGGGAACCACAACACCAGCGCATCATCCAGCGCGTCATTTACATCGGGGCTATAAATCCTGCGCACTGTGGCAAGCCGCGCCTGGGGTAAAGTTTTTTTTGAAAGCGTTTCAAGTGCCGCGCCCGCGCCCGGACCGGAAATGCGCACAACCGCAACACCGGCGACACCGCCGCCCGAGGCCTTGGCAAAAATTGTATCGATGATTTTGTCTTTAACACCCACCGCAATTCTCGCAATCTTTATCGCTTACATCGGAGCAATCACGCCCCGAAGATGTCGGCATCAACAAATTTCTCGCCCGGCCCCCATCAACTAAATGTTTTTGCAATATTTCATCAATGTCTTCGCGGGTAGTGGCCGAATACCATACACCTTCTGGATAAATTACAATGGCCGGGCCCTGTTCACACCGGTCCAGGCACCCGGCTGAATTAATCCGCACACCATCAAGGCCCAATTCCTTGGCCCGAACTTTCATATAATCGCGCAATTTTACCGAGCCCTTGGCCGCGCACGATCCGCGCGCATGCCCGTCCGGGCGTTGGTTGGTGCAGCAAAAGACATGAGCCCGGTAATAAAGATTATCTTTAGGTGTTTCAGCCATTTGTTTTAATGCCCATATTTATTAATATGTCGCTATGATGCCTAACAATAATAAAAATGCCAACCACAACCATAAAGGACCCCCCAAAATGAGCACCACCGTAAAGGCAGTCCGCATCCATGAGCCCGGCGAAACAGACCAGCTTGTCCTTGACGAAATTGAAATTGCCCCACCCGGCCCCGGCGAGGTCTGCATCCGCCACACGGCCATCGGGCTGAACTTCATCGATGTTTATATGCGCTCGGGCCTTTATCCGCTGGAATTGCCCCACGTTCTGGGCATGGAAGGCGCCGGAAAAATCGAGGCGGTTGGCGACGGTGTGGTCGATTTAAAAATTGGTGACCGGGTCGCCTATGTATCACAACCGCCCGGGGCATATAGTGAAGCCCGCAATATCGCGGCTGACCGGGTTATTAAACTACCGGACAGCATCGCTGATAAAACCGCCGCCGCCATGATGCTACAGGGCCTAACCGCACAATATCTTTTGCGCCGCACCTATAAAGTAAAAAAAGGCGATACAATTTTAATGCACGCCGCCGCCGGCGGGGTCGGGTTGATTGTTTGCCAATGGGCGCGGGCGCTGGGCGCAACCGTTATTGGAACTGTCGGCACCGATGAAAAAGCCGAAATAGCCAAGGCCCACGGCTGCGATCACACAATTATTTATACCCGAGAAAATTTCAAAGACCGGGTTATGGAAATAACCAACGGTGCGGGCGTAGAGGTAGTTTATGATTCCATCGGCAAGGATACGTTCGATGCTTCCCTTGATTGTCTTAAGCCCCTCGGCACCATGGTAACCTTTGGCAACGCAACCGGCCCGGTTGATCCGGTCAACCCCATGGTGTTGGCGGCAAAAGGCTCGCTGTTTTTGACCCGCCCGACCCTGTTCACCTATATCGCCCAACGCGACGACCTGGTGGCGATGACCGACGAACTTTTAGATGTGGTGCTATCGGGCAAGGTAAAAATAGAAATCGGACAGGAATACCCGCTGGCCGATGTGGCCCGCGCCCACAATGATCTGGAGACAAGAAAGACCACCGGCTCAACCATTATTATTCCTTAAAAAATAATGTGCAAAATCTATCATCTCATTGAAATTACACAATGATTTAGTGTGTGCGGCGTCACTTGACGGGCGCCCCAGGGGTGTATAATGCCCCCATGCCGGATAATCCCGGAACTAATTAATGCCAGAACTAATTAATGCCAGAACTAATTAATGGAGGTAATCCTTATGAAATATATTAATTCACTTATTGCCATGCTGGCCCTGATGTTCGCAATTGGAACAACGCCGGCAATGGCCCAAACAGCCGACACAGACGATGGCGGCTCCATCATCGATACCATCATTGATGCCGTAACCGGTGGCGATGAAGATGGCGAAGACGGCGAAGGTGAAGAGGCAGAAACAGACGGCAACTTTAGCCGCAAAATCCCCGAAGGCCTGAAAGCGGGCCGAACCGAGGAAGAGGTTGGCGATTATCAGGCCCGTCTTGACGCCGCCGAAACCCCACAAGAACGCAACGAAGTGCGCCGTGAAATACAACGCATGAGCGTTGAGCGTCGCCACGAAGGCATCAAAGAGCGCCAAGAAGAAAAACAGGGCTTTTTTGGTGGCCTGATGAGCAAGCTGGGTGAAGGCGCCAAGGCCCGCAAGGACAGCGACGCCCGCGAAGCCAAAGCACGTGGTGAAAAAGGTCTGAGCAAAAACAGTGGTGGCAACAGCGCTGGCGGAAAAAGCGGTGGCCGCGGGAAAAGCGGTGGCCGTGGTAACGGTGGCGGTAAAAACAAATAACGCCAACCACTCACACAAAATAAAAAAAGCGGAGCCCTTAAAAAAGGTTCCGCTTTTTTTATTTATTAATCAAATGCCCGGTTTAGGTATTCATGCTGTCGAAGAAATCGGAGTTGTTTTTTGTTTCTTTCAATTTAGAAACCAAGAACTCCACGGCATCGGTAACGCCCATGGGCATCAATATACGGCGCAACATCCACATCTTCGACATGGCGGCCTTGTCGATCAGCAACTCTTCCTTGCGGGTGCCGGACTTGGTCACGTCGATTGCCGGGAATATACGTTTGTCCGATACCTTGCGGTCGAGAATAATTTCCGAGTTACCGGTGCCTTTGAATTCTTCAAAAATAACCTCGTCCATGCGTGAGCCGGTTTCGATAAGGGCGGTGGCAATAATAGTGAGCGAACCGCCCTCTTCGATATTACGGGCCGCACCGAAAAAGCGTTTTGGCCGTTGCAACGCATTGGCATCAACACCACCGGTCAGCACCTTGCCCGAACTTGGGACAACGGTGTTATAGGCACGGGCCAGACGGGTAATTGAATCCAGCAAAATAACAACGTCGCGTTTGTGTTCAACCAAACGCTTTGCCTTTTGAATAACCATGTCGGCAACCTGTACGTGGCGCTGGGCCGGCTCATCAAAGGTAGAGGAAACCACCTCGCCCTTAACCGAGCGCGAAACATCGGTTACTTCTTCGGGGCGTTCATCAATTAGCAAAACAATCAGATAACATTCCGGATGGTTGGCCTCAACCGAATGGGCGATGTTTTGCAACATAACGGTTTTACCGGTTCTGGGTGGTGCCACAATAAGTGCGCGCTGACCCTTACCGATTGGAGTTATCAAATCCATTATGCGGCTGGTGAAATCCTTGCTTTCCGGATTATCAATTTCCATAATCAACCGTTCATCGGGATAAAGCGGTGTCAGGTTATCAAAATTGGTGCGGTGTTTTACCGCGCCGGGGTCTTCAAAGTTAATTGTGTTTAATTTTAGTAGCGCAAAATAACGCTCGCCTTCTTTGGGTGATCTAATTTCACCTTCAACCGTATCGCCGGTGCGTAGGCTAAAGCGCCTTACCTGCGAAGGCGAAACATAAATATCATCGGGGCCGGGCAAATAATTTGCCTCGGGGCTGCGTAAAAAACCAAACCCGTCTTGCAACACTTCGAGCACGCCATCGCCGTATATGGCGGTTCCGTCCTCGGCCATCTTTTTCAAGATGGCGAACATCATGTCTTGTTTTCTGAGCGAGCTGGCGTTTTCAATCCCCATTCCTTCGGCGAAAGAAAGCAAGTCTGCGGGTGCTTTAAGTTTGAGTTCCTTGAGATTCATTTGTCCTGATCACTTTTTTGCTGGTGTTGCTGAATTGGGTTTAAGGGTGGGGTGTAAAAAAATATTTTGAAGCCTGACCTGATGCTTGGGGGGTGTTGCCCGATTTGAGCTTTTTGCCGAGGAAGGAAAGTTTCTTAAAAAACAATGTGGACCCTGGAACGGGCCGCTTAAGCTTGGAAAAGAATTAGACCAAGGAGAGGGCTTTGTCAAAAATGATGTATGGCAAGACCCGCCAGAACGGAACCAAGGGTTCATTCCGGATGCGTATCGACCATGCAAAAACCGCAGAAATTGGGGGGTTTAGCCTTAAAACGGTTTCACAATAACCATGATGACAATAATTATCATCAGCGCCGTCGGGACCTCGTTGGCGATGCGGTAAAATATATCGGGGCGAACGTTCCTGTCGGCCTCAAAATCCTTGCGCCAGCGGGCCATAAGCCCGTGGGCAATGGTCAGGCCAATAACCCCGACAAACTTTATGTGCATCCAGACATCGGAATAATCGCCCATGGAAACATAGACCCACAACCCAAGCACCCAAGTAGCAATCATTGCCGGGTTCATTATGGCGCGCAGCAGGCGACGCTCCATCACCTTGAAGGTTTCAGATGCCTGACTGCCGCGGGTGGTCTGGGTGTGATAAATGAAAAGCCGGGGTAAATACAAAAGTCCCGCCATCCACGCGATTACCGCGATTACGTGCAGCGCCTTTACCCACAAAAAAGCATTTCCGTCGAGCATATGTTTTTTCCTAACCGATAAATTTAAGCGAGATTATCACCTAGCTATGGCTGCCGGACAAGCTATAGCTATGGCCCCAGCTTTAGGCGCACATACGTTGCCACAGCCAGACCCCGGCACCGGGTCACAATCTGCGTTCAATGCCATAGCCACAAGATCGGCAAGGCCATTTATAAAATCAGGCTGGGTGCCAACCACGCCAACCCGAATGTAATTTTTTACTCCGGCTTTTTTTGCCACTGCTTTGTATTCAATATCCAGCTCAACCAATGTTTCCGAATGTTCTGAAACAAACGCCAAGGGAACAATTATCAGGGCGGCTTTTCTTTTTCCGGCGCGCCTGATTTCATCTTCGGTGTCGGGGCCAATCCATTCCAACGGGCCAACGCGGCTTTGATAGCTTACCTTCCAGCTAAACCTACCCTCGTTACCCGGGGCCAGATTGTGGGCGGCTTTTACAATTGCTTCGGCCCCCGCCATTATCTGTTCCGGGTATGGGTCGCCGCTGCGCTCAACAGTTCGTTTAGGAAGACCGTGGGCGGAAAATAAAACTTCAATTGGTGTGTCGGGCGTAGCGGTGGTTGTGGCAACGGCTACCGCCTCGTTTAACAATTTTGCTTGCGCCGCAATAAACCCCGGCTGGGTTGGCCAACAACAAATAGATTTTGTCGGCGCTGAAATACCCGCGCTTGCGGCAACTGATTTCCATTCATCAAGAGACGATGCGCTGGTGGTGGTTGAATATTGTGGATACAGCGGCAACAACAATATTTTATCAGGGGCAAAACTTTTTACCGCCCCAGCTGTTTCAAAAGCAAACGGGTGCCAATAGCGCATGGAAACAAACACCTGCGTTTCGGTTTCCGCTAGGCGTGTTTTTAAAACACCTTCAAGTGCCCGGGCCTGGTCCTGTGTTAGTTCCAGAATGGGTGAGCGCCCACCAATCTCTGCGTATATTTTTTTTGCAACGGGGGCGCGCTTGAACGAAATCCATTTGGCCAACAGCCAGCGAATTGGCGCGGGCGCAGCGATTATCGCCTTGTCATTGAAAAGGTTAAACAAAAACGGCTTTATTGCATCCGGGCTATCCGGTCCGCCAAGGTTAAACAGCACTACAGCTAGTTTTTGTGCGTTTAATTTTTGATTTGGCATCTCACCCTTCGCCGCGAATAATTTCTGCAAGTCGGGCAACATTTTCCGGCGGGGTGTGGGGAACAATCCCGTGACCAAGGTTAAAAATAAACGGCCCCCGGCCTAAAACATCAATTATGCGGCGGGCTTGGGCATCCATTTCCTCGCCACCGGCAACCAACAACAGGTTATCCATATTTCCCTGAACGGTCACGTGCGGCTGGATGTTGTCACGCACCCATTCGAGCGGAACTGTTTGATCAACGCTTACACCATCAACCCCGGTTTCCTTGACAAAATCCACATACATCGGGCCCGCGCCACGGGGGAAACCAATAATTTTTACATCGGGGTGAACTTTTTTTACTCGCCGAACAATTTCTGCGTTTGGCTCAATCACCCAACGACGAAATTCATTTTCCGCCAGAACCCCGGCCCAACTATCAAAAAGCTGTAGTGCCTCGGCGCCGTTTCTAACTTGTTCGATAAGATAACTTGATGTCGCATCAACCAATAAATCAATCATACGCTGGAAAAAATCAGGATTATTTAACGCAACCCCACGTATAATTTCATAATTCTTGCTGCCTTTCCCTTCGACCATGTAGGTAGCCACCGTCCACGGCGCACCGGCAAAACCTATCAACGCGGTTTCAGACGGTATTTCCCTGGATAGCCGGCGCAAAATTTCATAAACCGGGGCCAAATGCTGATGAAATCCATCAAGTTCAATATCCAGTGCTTCCAATCCCGCTTCGTCGGTAATCGGTTCCAACACCGGGCCTTCGCCAACCTTGAATTCAACTTTTTGCCCCAAAGCATCGGGAATAACCAAAATATCGGAAAACAAAATCGCCGCGTCCATGCCGTAGCGACGCAAAGGCTGTAGGGTTACCTCAACCGCAAGATCCGGGGAATAACAAAAATTAAGGAAGTTTTTCGATTTTGCCCGGGTTTCCATATACTCAGGCAGGTAGCGTCCAGCCTGGCGCATAAGCCAGAATGGGGGCGGGGTTATGGTTTGACCATCAAGGGCCTGAAGGAATCTTTTTTTCATCATGGTTCAAACTTTTATCAGGTTTCGAGCTATCAACACACCTCTAACAATCTATATATTTATATAAATAATTAGGTGGTGATTGTTGTAGTAGTCTGAATAACGGGGATTGTTATTTTCCACACGTTATCCCGGGAATCATCCAGATAGCTATTTTGCGCAAATTTGGCTGCCTAAAACACTGGATAACCGGGGGTCAGATAAGACAATAAAGGTCGTTATCCCAGACACAGCCCCAGTTTAATTTTTGCGGGCAAAACGGGCATAGTGTGGAAAATATTGGTCCAATGGCCCAAGGGCGTGTGTTTGGTGCAAAAGTGTAGAATGTTATACATATAAAAATAATCCGGGATGATTTAGGGCAAAACGGGGAGAAAAAAAACATATTTTTTTAAATACACCACTTTTCCACAACTCATCCCCACACCATTAACAGCACGATTAATCAACGAATCTGGCAATAAGATTAAAAAATGAAAAAATTTCAATTTCACAAAGTATCCGATTCGACCGGCGAAACGTTAGAAGTTGTTGCCCGCGCCTGTCTTGCACAATTTCCTGAAACCGACGCCAACGAACACACCTGGTCGATGGTGCGTTCAGAAGAACAGGTGCAAGACGTTCTCGATCAGGTAAAGGCAAACCCCGGGTTTGTAATTTTTACAATTGTTGATGACCACCTGAGTGAAAAACTTGTTCAGGGCTGTCGCGATTTAAAAGTACCGTGCATTGATTTGTTAAACCCGGTTCTTAGCCAGCTGGGAAATTATCTTGGTGCCGCGCACATAGCCCGCCCCGGCAGACAGCACGTTATGGACGCAGATTATTATTCAAAGATTGATGCCCTTCATTATGTTCTTGCGCATGATGACGGAATATCGGTGCGCGAGATTGAACAAGCCGATGTGATTTTGTTTGGAGTTTCCAGAACATCAAAAACACCAACCTGTATTTATTTGGCCAACCACGGACTAAAGGCTGCAAACATTCAGGTTACGCCCGGCATTCCGGTTCCGCTTGAAGCGATTAACGCCCAGCGCCCGTTGAAAATTGGGCTGACCAAAGATCCTAAAAGGCTTGTGCAGATACGCCAGCAACGATTGGAAGTAAACGGCCAACACGAAGAAACCGATTATGTTGACCTTGGCTCGGTGGCGAAGGAAATAAAAGAAGCAAACGCGCTTTATAAAGAACACGGCTGGGCGGTAATTGATGTCAGTAAAAAATCCGTCGAAGAAACCGCAGCCACCATAATTCAGCTTCACCGTAAACGGCTGGAGCAGGTATGAGTGCGCCTAAGCATATAAAAGCGGGCGTAATCGGATGGCCGGTGGATCATTCGCTCTCACCGTTGGTGCATGGGTTTTGGTTAAAGCAACTTGGCATTGATGGAACCTACGAACGCATCGCGGTAGAGCCGGAAAATCTTGAGCGCGAATTACGCGCCCTTGATGCAAACGGTTTTGCCGGGGTCAATATAACCGTTCCACACAAAGAAGCGGCACTGGCCATTGTTGACGACGCCGATGACATGGCAAAAAATATCGGTGCGGTTAATACCATCGTTGTTAGGGGCGACAAAAAACTTTTTGGTCTTAATACCGATGCCTTTGGTTTTATTCAAAATCTGAGAGAGGGCGCGCCGGGGATTGATCTTAAGGCCATAAGCGCAACCGTTTTGGGCGCGGGTGGCGCGGCCCGTGCGGTGGTTGCGGCGTTGTTGGCAGCCGGCGTTAGCGAAGTGCGCATTGCCAACCGTTCGATCGAACGGGCGGAAAATTTGGCGGTTGATCTTGCGCCACACTGGGCCGGGGAACTGGATGGTGAAATTGCAATTGTGCCGTGGGAACATCGCGCCGCCGCGCTGGACGGTGCCGGGCTTTTGGTTAACACAACCACCCTTGGCATGAGGGGAAATGCGGATCTGGAAATATCGCTGGACGCGCTGCCGGCAGGCGCGGTTGTGAACGACATTGTTTATAGCCCCCTTGAAACAAAACTTTTAAAAACCGCACGCGCGCGTGGCAACCCGGTGGTTGATGGTATCGGCATGCTTTTGCATCAGGCCCGTCCCGGTTTTCATTTGTGGTTTGGACAAGACCCGATGGTCACACCCGAATTACGCACCCACGTTTTGCGGGGCGTTAAGCAACAGGCGGGCCAATGAGCGGGCCTTTTGTGTTGGGCCTGACGGGCGCCATCGGCATGGGAAAAACCCAGACGGCGGCGGTTTTTTCAATGTTTGGCGTTCCGGTGTTTGATTCCGACGGGGCGGTGCATGCGCTGTTGGCCCCGGGTGGGCAGGCCAGCAAAGACGTGGCGGTAATGTTTCCGCACGCGGTGGTGGACGGCGTTATAGATAGAAAAAAACTGGGCAGCATTGTTTTTAAAAGCGCAGAAAAATTACACAGCCTCGAAGCAATACTTCATCCGCTGGTGGAAGATATGCAAAAACAATTTATCGCCACCCACGCCCGCAGACGAACCAAGGCGGTTGTGTTGGATATTCCGCTTTTGTTTGAAACCGGCTCTGATGTAAAAACCGATATGGTGGCATGTGTTTATGCGCCGGGCTTTGTTCAGCGCCCGCGGGTATTGGCGCGCCCGGGAATGGACGACGCCCGCATGACGGCAATAGAAAACAACCAGTTTTCAGGCGAATTAAAATGCCAGCTTGCAGACTATGTTATATCTACCCGGGCCGGGCGGGCTGAAAGCTTGCGTCAGGTGCGTGAATTGGTAAAAATAATAAATAATTCATCGGCAAATGTTTGGGGGCCCCACTGGGGCCGTAATTAGTGAAGATAAAATCATATGCGTGAAATAGCTCTAGATACTGAAACAACCGGCCTTGACCCAAGGGCGGGCCACCGCATTGTGGAAATCGGCTGTGTCGAAATGATAAACCGCGTTGCGACCGGTAATGTTTTTCATCAATACATAAACCCCAAACGCGATATGCCGGCAGAAGCCGAGGCCATACATGGCCTGAGCGAAGAATTTCTTGGCGGTTATCCGGTGTTTGAAAAAACCGCCGACGCATTTTTAGAATTTATCGGCTCGTCGCAGTTGGTAATCCATAACGCCGAATTTGATATGCGTTTTATAAATGCTGAACTTGCTTTGCTTGAACGCGACCCAATCCCAATGGAACGCACAACCGATACGGTTCGCATGGCGAGAAAAAAATTCCCCGGCGCACCGGCCAACCTTGATGCACTGTGTCGGCGTTTTAATGTTGATAATTCAAATCGCGAACTGCACGGCGCGCTGCTTGATGCACGCTTGTTGGCGGATGTTTATTTGGAACTTACCGGCGGCAGGCAAACAGACCTTGGTCTTGCAACTGCTGGCGCAGCGGCGGTCAGCGGCGGTGATGGTGCGACGCGCACCAAACGTGAAGCACGCATATTTGCCCCGAGCAAGGATGAAGAGGCCGCCCATGCGGCATTCCTTGATACCCTGACAGACCCTATCTGGCGTGCTTAAAGCCCAAGCGATTTAATTTTTGCTGTTTGCCTTTGTTTGTTCTTGCAGGCTCTTTTGGTACAAAGAGACAAAATCTATGGGCTGCAATGTTAGCGGCATAAAGCCGCCGTCACGGGTTACGTTTGAAATGACGCTGCGGGCATAGGGGAACAACATGCGCGGGCATTCGATCATAAGCATCGGTCCGGTGTTTTCCTCCGGTACATTAATTGTAAAAACGCCTGCGTATTTAAGTTCGATAATGAAACCAACTTCATCAGCTATTTTCATTTCTGCGCCGAGGTTGAGCGCCACCTCGTAGGTATCTTCCATCCCCTCCATTTTGGCGACTCCCAGATCAACGGTAACGTTGAGGTCAGGTTGGGTGTCCTGCATTTTGCTGAAAATTGCCGGGGTGTTTGGGGCCTCGAACGAAAGATCTTTAATATATTGTCCGTTGATGGTCAGGGGCGGATTTGTGCCACCGTTTTGTTTATTAGCACCTGTATCGTTGTCGTCGGCCATGGTCTATTTCCCCTGTCTGGCTATTGGTGAGTGTGGATTGGTATTTTCGGTATCATGTATTGGAGGCGCATACAATTCTTAGATGGCAATTCTTAGCTGTCGTCTTTTTTAATTTCCTCAAATTCGCCCTCTATGGTTATGCCCCCACTGGGGCCGGATGGGTGGGGGCCAATACTGGGGTTGGCCTGATTTTCGTTGTGGCCTTCATGCCGGCCTTCATGGTGACGGTTGGCATGGTGACGGCTGGAATAGCTGGCGTGGACCCCGCTAAAATGAGCGCGGGCCTGCAGTTTTTTGCCCAAAAACGCACGCAGTGGCGGGATTAAAAGTAAAAAACCCAGGGTATCGGTCATAAATCCGGGCGTTAGAAGCATGGCCCCGGCCATAAACAGGGCAATTCCGTCAAATGCCGCCCCCACCGGAAACGTGCCGCCCTGCATATCGCTGTTAAGCTTTTTCAGCACCCCCAGGCCCTGAATCCGTACCAGGGCCAGCCCAACCACGGCGGTCAATATAACCAGCCCAACGGTGCTCCAGCCCCCAACCCAGCCCCCAACCTCGACAAAAAGGCCGATCTCTATAAGCGGAACCGCTATGAGCAACAATAAAATTAGAAAACCCACTACTTGCCCCTTTCACTGCTTAGGCTTATTTAGTCTGAAACCAACCCGACGCAAGCGGCGCCGGCCCAATTAGTTTACAATAATATACGAGCTTAACTTAATGCCCAACTGTTGCCCCAATCATCGGACACCTTTAACTTGTTAGACGGGGCTATAATAAACCAAAGGCTCATTTTTTAGGAACTCCAGAGAACCAATATGCAATATTTTGACATAATTCTTTTTGCCCTGATCGCAGTTTTTCTTGTGCTCAGGCTACGTTCAATGCTCGGTGGCCGTGATGGCTTCGACGGCAATGGTGAAGGCTCCTCGCCCGATAACACGCGCGGCGATGTGGGTGGCGATGATAACGTAATTCGTTTGCCCGAAAACCGTGTCGATGAAACCCCGGCGGTTGATGTTGATGTTAACGCCCCGGCAGAAGAAGACGCGTTCGAAGATGGGCCGTTGAAAGATGGCATTCGCGCAATCGTCGCGGCTGATCCTCCGTTCAGGGTTCGTGATTTTGTTGACGGTTCAAAAATGGCATTTGAAATGATCCTTTCATATTATTCCGAAGGAAATGAAAAGGCATTAAAGCCTCTATTGAGCCCTGAGGTTTTTGCAAACTTTAGCCACGCAATTCGCGAGCGCGAAGAAAAAGGACAAACGCTGGAAGAAATACTAGTAGGCATCAGCGGCGCACAGTTAGTCGAAGCATCCATGGAAGACGCCAACGCGACAGTAACGGTAAAGTTTGAAAGCGAACAAATAAGCTCGCTACGCGACGAAGACGGCACCGTAATCGAAGGCGACGACAGCCGCGTTGATAAGGTAGTCGACTTTTGGACATTCTCGCGTAACGCCCGTTCGCGCGATCCTAACTGGGCGCTTGTCGCTACCGGCAGTCTTGATTAAGCCAGCCGCAATAATAGCGGTTCTGGCGCTGTCGCTTACGGCTTGTGCGGCGCCAAAATTTTTTGACGCACCGGTGTCCGTTCCGATAGCGGAAAAAGAAAAAGAACAGGCGCTCCAGCTCAAACCACGTGCATTTTCCACCCTACAGGGCTGGAACAACGATGACCAACGTGGTGCCTTGCGCGCGTTTTTAATATCGTGCGAGCGGATTAAAAAAATGCCGGCGGGAAAATCAATTACCGGCAGCGCCACCATCCCCGGTGGCACCGCCGCCGATTGGGCCCCTGCGTGTGCGGCTGCTGAAAAAATAGACGGCGCCAACAGGGCACAGGCAAAACAGTTTTTTGAAATTTGGTTTATCCCTTATCTGGTTACCGACCAGAGTGTTGACGGCGGTTCCGGCCAAGGATTGTTCACCGGATATTTTGAACCGGAACTTAACGGCGCCATTGAACAAGGTGGCGCGTATCAAACCCCGCTTTATGCCCGCCCACCGGATTTAATCAGCGCATCGTTAGGCAGCTTTGATGATGATTTTGCCGGAGCCACCATCTGGGGCCGGGTTGAAAATGGAAAACTAAAACCATACGCAAGCCGCAGCGCCATCGAAAACGGAACCTCTGGCGTTTCGTTAAAACCGTTGGCTTGGGTTGCCGATCCGGTTGAGGCATTTTTTCTTCACGTTCAGGGTTCGGGCCGCGTTCGTCTTGCCGACGGCTCAGTTATGCGCCTTGGCTTTGCCGGAAAAAATGGTCTGAAATATCGCTCCATTGGCAGGTTGCTTATTGACCGGGGCGAAATATCGTCTGACCGTTTGACCATGGATTCAATTGCCCAGTGGGTGCGAAAAAATCCGGAAAAAGGTCGGCGTTTAATTCAGGAAAATCCATCGTTTGTTTTTTTCCGTAGCCTTACCGGCCCCGGCCCCATTGGCGCCCAAGGTGTTGCCTTGACCCCCGGGCGCTCGCTGGCGGTGGATCGGCGCTACCTGCCGCTGGGTGCGCCGCTGTGGCTTGAAACCGTTCACCCGCTTGATAAATCAAGTGCCTTCAACCGCCTGATGGTGGCCCAGGATTCCGGTGGCGCCATTAAAGGGGTGGTCAGGGGTGACATATTTTTCGGCGCCGGTGCCGATGCCAGGGCCATGGCCGGCAACATGAAACGTCACGGTAAGTATTTTATTTTACTCCCCACATCGCTATTGGCGCCCTAGATTAAACATGACAAATCAGACCTCCCCCCACAAAAAAACAAATCTTAAAAACAAGACCGTTGCGCTTTTTGCCACCTGTCTGGTTGATGTCATGCGCCCTAACATTGGTTTTGCCGCGGCCAAGCTTTTAACAGATGCTGGTGTTCATGTTGTGGTGCCCGAGGGCCAGACCTGTTGTGGCCAACCGGCACTTAATTCAGGCGCGCTTGATGACGCCCGTAAAGTTGCCCGCACGTTGATAGATGCGTTTGCCGGGTACGATTATGTGATCGTGCCGTCCGGCTCATGCGCCGGAACTGTGGTCGCGCATTATTCGGAACTTTTTAAAGATGACAAAAAATGGAAACCCGCTGCCGATGATTTAGCCGCGCGCACATTTGAGCTAACCACTTTTTTGGTCGATATCATGGGCGCAGATATAGCGGACGTTTCCTATGATGGCGTGGCGACCTATCACGATTCATGTTCTGGCTTGCGTGAACTTGGGATCAAGGATCAGCCGCGAAAATTGCTTGGCGGCGTGCGCGGACTTGAATTAACAGAAATGCAAGAAGCAGATGTCTGTTGTGGTTTCGGCGGGCTTTTTTCAATAAAGCTGGGCGAAATTTCAACCGCAATAGTCGATAAAAAAACAGACAATATTATTGCAACCTCGGCAGATACATTATTGGGTGGCGACCTTGGTTGTTTGATGAATATGTCGGGCAGGCTTTCACGCCGGGGTAAAAACGTAAAAGTATATCATATTGCCGAAGTGCTGGCGGGAATGACAAACATCCCACCCATTGGCGGGCCGGATGGTGAGGATAAAAAATAATGTCTCACAAAAAAGCCAACCTGTTCACCTACGACCATCCCACCTGTCACAATTTTAGCGCCAACGCACACGAAGCATTGCTTGATAAAAATCTGCAAACGCAACTTTCACGCATTACCCGCGAAGGATTCCAACAAAAACGCTTCGATGCAATCCATAGGCTGGATGAGGGCGAATTTGATTTACTGCGCGACCGGGCTCAGGAAATAAAGACCGATGCCCTGGCCAACCTTGATGTCTATCTTGAACGGTTTGAACAAAACGTAACCGCCGCAGGCGGCAAGGTTCATTGGGCGGCCAGCGCCAATGATGCCCGGGAAATAATTTTAAAAATATGCCAAGACGCCAATGCTAAAACCGTGACCAAGGGCAAGTCCATGGTGTCTGAAGAAATTGGACTTAACCAGTATCTTGAACAAAACGGCATGCGCCCGGTGGAAACCGATCTGGGCGAATATATTTTACAATTACGTGACGAGCCGCCCAGCCATATTATTGCGCCGGCTTTTCATCTGGCAAAATCCGAAGTCGAAGACGTGTTCAGGCGGCATCATGGCGACCTTGACCCGGCGCGCGATATTTCCCAGCCGGCCCAGTTGTTGAATGAGGCCCGGCAGGTGCTTCGAGGCGATTTCATAAGCGCCGACGTCGGCATAACCGGGGCCAATATGTTGGTGGCCGAAACCGGAACCGCGCTGATCGTCACCAACGAAGGCAACGGTGATTTAACCCAGTCGTTGCCGCCGGTGCATATTGCGCTCAGCAGTATCGAAAAAATTGTCCCCACACTGGAAGATGCCTCAACGCTTTTGCGGGTTTTGGCCCGCTCGGCCACCGGTCAGGACGTGACCGTATATACGACTTTTTTCACCGGGCCCGCGCGTCCGGCCGACCTTGATGGGCCCAAAGAATTTCATCTGGTGCTGCTTGATAATGGCCGCTCCAAAACCCTAGGCAGCGAGTTCAGCGAGGCACTGCGCTGCATTCGTTGCGGTGCCTGCATGAACCATTGCCCGGTGTTTGGCAGTGTCGGCGGCCATGCCTACGGCTGGGTTTATCCCGGCCCGATTGGTTCGGTGCTAACCCCGCTGATGGTTGGCATTGATGAGGCCCACACCCTGCCCGATGCCTCAACGCTGTGTGGGCGCTGCCAGGCAGTTTGCCCGGTGCGCATTCCGCTGCCGGAATTATTGCGTCGCCATCGGGTAAAATCATTTACCGCAGGCAAGGCAGGCTGGCTGACAAGGGTCGGGTTAAGGCTGTGGTCGTTTGTGGCATCACGGCCAAAACTTTATCACGCGATTGCATCGTTCAAGGTTAGGGCATGGAAAATTATTTCCGGCAAGCGCGGATATATTTCTTACGTTCCGTTTATTGGCGGCTGGACCAATACCCGCGATATGCCGTCGCCTCAGGGAAAAACATTTATGGATTTGTGGAAACAAAAAAACAAATGAGCCTCAATAAAAATATGCGATCGACAATATTTAAAAATATTTCGGCGGCACTTGATGCCCAGGGCTCTAAGGCTGCGCGCGAACAACATGCCAGCGCCAGAATAAACGCTCGTGTTCGTGGCCCCATACCAAATCGTGGGCAAAAAACCGGGGCGGCACTGGTTGATGAGTTTATCTCCGAGGTAATTCGCGTTAATGGCGAAATAATAAACCTCAAATCCGTCGCCGAAATACCCGCTGCGGTAATGACCGCCGCCGGGCAAAACGCACCCCACATTCGTATTGCACCCCACCCAATACTAAACGCAGCTAACTGGCCAGCGGGCCCGGCAGAAATAAACAGCGGCCCGGCAGATCCCGATGATGATGTTGGGGTATCAATTGCTGAAATGGGCGTGGGCGAAACCGGAACGCTGGTTTTGCTTTCCGGGCCGGGTAGCCCGGTTACCATAAACTTTTTGCCCGATGTTCATATTGTTGTGCTTTTTAGCGAAGATATTGTGCCCACTTATGAGGACGCCTGGGATAGAATAAGAAAAGATAATTCGGGCGTTAGCGTGATGCCCAGAACCGTAAACTGGATAACCGGCCCATCGCGTACCGCCGATATTGAACAATCAATATTATTAGGTGCCCACGGACCAAGGCGATTGGTTATACTTTTAATAGATGGCAAAAAAACCCACACCCCCGACTGACCCCGCGACTGGCCCCGCGACTGATGATGGCGCCCTGTGGGACGGCGTGGCTGCATCTGTGCGCGAACTTAAAGGTAGGGAATTCATGCGCGGCAGCGCCGATGCCGATTTATCAAATAAAAATAAAAAATCACCACCCCCGCCACCGGGGAAACAGCCTAAAAAAAAATCGGCCCAACCGCCCAGCCCTCAGGCGGCGGCAAAGCCCAAGGCCCCCCTGCCCGAGTTAAGCCACGCCAGCCAGCCGGGGTTGGATAAATCAACCGAACGCCGAATGGTCCGGGGCAAGGTTAAAATCGAAGCCCGCCTCGATTTGCATGGCATGACCCAATCCGAGGCCCAACCGGCATTGGAAAGTTTTATCGAGCACGCCTACCTGACCAACAAACGCGAGGTAATCGTGGTGACCGGCAAGGGCACAAAACTGGGTGGCGAAATAGGTGTCTTGCGCAAGATGACCCCTGACTGGTTGAATAGGGAGCCCACCCGTTCGCGCATTGTTGCCTTCACCCACGCCGCGGCCAAAGATGGCGGCGAAGGTGCGCTTTACATCAGAATCAGGAAGCAAAATAAATGACCCCGTTCGGCGCAAAAATGCGGGATTTACGTGAAAAAAAGGGCGTAAATCAAAAGGAAATGGCCGCCGCCCTAAAGGTTTCGGGAGCGTATCTATCTGCGCTGGAGCACGGAAACCGGGGCCGTCCGGGGCCGGGGCTTATCCATCAAATATGCGAATATTTCGAGCTTATCTGGGACGATGCCGAGGAGCTAAAAAGCCTGGCCGAAGGCTCTCATCCCCGGGTGGTGGTCGATACCGCGGGCCTTTCGCCCAAGGCCACCGCGCTTGCCAACCTTATGGCCCGGGCCATAGCCGAGCTAGATGATGATACCATCCAGTGGATTATGGACGAGATTGAGGCCCACCTTAAGGGTGGCGCCAAACGCGGCCCATCACACTAGTCCGGCGCATTGGCCCGGATGGCTGTGCTTATTGCTGGCAAGGGGCGGCGTAACTTGTTAAAAGTTTGAGTGTTAATAAATTAGGTCGAAAAAGGCTAAAAAAAATGCGCAAAGGCTCAGTTAGTCGCAAAACAAACGAAACCGAAATAATCGTCGATATCAATCTCGACGGAACCGGTAAGTATGACATTTCTACCGGTATTGGTTTTCTGGATCACATGCTGGAACAGCTGTCGCGGCATTCGCTGGTGGATATTTCCATAAAGGCAAGCGGCGATTTGCATATTGATTTTCACCACACCACCGAAGACATCGGCATCGCCCTTGGCGAATGCGTTGCCCAGGCGTTGGGTGATCGCGCCGGGATTACGCGCTATGGCTCGGCCTTGGCACCAATGGACGAAGCCCTGACACAAGTGGCGCTTGACGCATCCAACCGCCCCTACCTTGTATGGAAGGTAGATTTTGTCCGCGATAAATTGGGCGAAATGGATACGGAACTATTCAAAGAATGGTTTCAGGCATTTGCCCAAGGGGCTGGCCTGACGCTGCATGTTGAATGTTTTTACGGCGACAACAATCACCACATTGTTGAAGCAGCATTCAAGGCGCTTGCCCGCGCTCTTAGGCAGGCAGTAGAAATTGACCCGCGCAAGGAAGGCAAGATTCCGTCAACCAAAGGTGTTCTTGGCGGCTCGCTTTAAAAACTGATGAACGTTTATTCAATCCACGTGCGCGATAATAAT
>DAOWFT010000084.1 GCA_030637845.1 Thalassospiraceae bacterium | reverse complement strand
CACGCCATCAAGCGCGAACAGGCGGGTTGCCAGTGGTGATGGCTCGGCTTCAAGCGCCTTGGTAAAGTTGGCGGTGCCCGATCCCATGACCTCGCAGCCCGGAAGAAACTTCAGGGTATCGGGGTTGGGGGTCGCCTCGGTTTGGATAAACATCTAAAAGTATCTCCACATTCAATTCATGGGTGTTGATTGTTGTTGGCTGAAAGATGGGCGCAAAGGGCAGTATTTTCAACCCGTCCGGCAGTATGGTTATTCTAAGCCCTTAGAAATCCAATAATATCTTGCACTTCTCTTATTGTGGGCTCGGCCAGCTCTCGAGCCCGCTCGCTGCCGTCTTTCAATACCTGATCAACATGGGTGGTGTCGCCCATCAGGCGGCGCATTTCGTCCTGGATCGGGCCGAGCTTGGCCACCGCCAAATCGGCTAGTTGCTGTTTAAAGCCGGCGAAGCCCTGGCCCGCAAATTGTTGCAAAACCTCATCGCTGGAAACCTCATCCAGCGCCGCGTATATGCCCACAAGGTTTGCGGCTTCAGCCCGGCCTTCGAGGCCCTTGGCGGTGTCGGGCAAAGGCTCGGCATCGGTTCTGGCTTTTTTAATTTTTTTCGCTATTTCCTCTGCGCTGTCGGTCATGTTGATGCGCGAAAGATCCGATGGATCGGATTTGGACATTTTTTTAGTGCCGTCTTTCAGGCTCATGACCCGGGTTGCTTCGCCAAATATCAGCGGTTCGGGCAGGGGGAAAAAGTCGGTGGCAAAATCGTTATTGAACTTGGCCGCAATATCGCGGGTTAGCTCAAGGTGTTGTTTTTGATCCTCGCCCACCGGAACGTGGGTGGCGCGATAAAGCAAAATATCAGCCGCCATCAGGTTGGGATAGGCATATAGCCCAATGGATGCATTTTCCTTGTGCTTGCCGGCCTTTTCCTTGAACTGGGTCATGCGGTTTAGCCAGCCCATGCGGGCAACACAATTGAATATCCAGGCAAGCTCGGCATGGGCCGCGACCTGGCTCTGGTTAAAGATAATATTTTTTTTCGGATCAATTCCTGCGGCTATAAGCCCGGCGGTGACCTCGCGGGTATTGGCGCGAAGCTCGTCCGGTTCTTGCCACATGGTAATTGCGTGCAGATCAACCACACAGAAAAGGCATTCGTAATCGTTTTGTAAATTAACCCAATTGCGAATAGCGCCAAGATAATTGCCGAGATGAAGATTGCCCGTAGGCTGAACGCCGGAAAAAATACGCTTCATAAAATATGTTCCCTTCCGTTTGGACCGGATGAGTTAAGTAAATATGGTTTGGCGGTTATGGCGCGAAAGCCCCAAATTAGTCAAGACAAGTCTATTATTAGGTCTATGATTTAGCCTCTTTTTTAACCAGCAATTTAAGCTCGGCCCTGCTCACCAGCCCCAACGCCAGCGCAAACAATCCATAGGCAACCATGCCCAGCACCACCACAATTGCCAATGCCCCGGCGCGCTCTAATATGGGGCCGCTAAACATATCCCCCAGAGCCCATAACAGCCCCCAGATCACACCGGCCATGCCGACGGTTGCCAATAATTGACGGGGCAGGTGCTTTTTAAAGCGCGCATCAAATGAAAAGTGCCCGCGGCGCATTAGCACCCAAGTTAAAAGCCCGGCATTTACCCAACTGGCACTAACGGTGGCGGCGGCTATGCCCACGTGTTGAAACGGTTTCATCAACAAAAGATTGAGCACAAGGTTTATCACCAGACAAAGTGCGCCGATTTTTATGGGCGTGGCGGTATCACCACGGGAAAAGAACCCCGGTGCCAAGGCCTTGATAATAACGTAGGCCGGCAACCCCAGCGAAAACATGGCCAGCGCCGATGCGGTTTTTTGCGTCGCTTCAGATGTAAACGCACCGCGTTCAAACAACACCTGCAAAATAGTATCTGGCATTATAATAAGCGCGGCGGCGGCGGGCAGGGTAAACAATAACGCAAATTCAAGGGCGCGGTTCTGGCTGGCCAATGCGGCCTTGTCTTCGCCTGCGCTTATCTGTCGCGCCAGCAATGGCAAAAGTGCGGTTCCAACCGCAACCCCAATTACGCCCACCGGTAACTGGTGCAAGCGGTCTGCATAAAAAAGATAACTTATGGCACCAGCCGGCAGCAATGAGGCGATAACCATATCGACCAACAGGTTTATCTGATAAATCCCGGCACCAACCGCAACCGGGGCAATGCGTTTTAATAATGTTTTCACATCGCCACTGAATGTTGGCTTGGTAAGCTGCAACCCCCAGCCGGCGCGCCTGACGTGCCACACCAGCCAGACCAACTGAAAAACACCGGCCCAGAAAACCCCCCAGGAAAGCGCGTGGGCGGGCGTGGCAAAATATGGTGAAGCCAATACCACCGCGGCGATCAAGGTAATGTTTAACAATATGGGTGCCGCCGCAGCCGCCCAGAAACGGCCAACCGAATTTAAAACCCCCGCCAACAGCGAGACCAGCGATATAAACAACAAATAAGGAAAGGTTATGCGGGCCAGATCAACCGTCAGGTTAAAGCGTTCCGGCTCATCCAAAAAACCCGGGGCAAACAGGCTTATCACCCACGGCATGGCAATTTCAAAAGCCATCACCACCACCAGCAATACCAGCAGCAATGCGCTCAAGGATTCGGCGGCAAATGAACGGGCTTGTTCTTTGCCATCACGTTCAAGCTTGTCGGCAAACAACGGAACAAAGGCGAGGTTAAACGCACCTTCGGCAAACAGCCGGCGAAAAAGATTTGGTAATTTAAAAGCAACAAAAAATACATCGGCCATTCCCCCCGCACCAAGCATGGCGGCAACCACAACGTCGCGGATGAAACCGAACACCCGTGAAATCATTGTCATGGAACCAACCGTGGTTATGGAACGAATTATTGCCAATTTATTTCCTTGTTAATTTGTTGCCGTTTTTTTATCGGCGCTATTTGCAGCTTTATTAGTTGGGGCATTAATTGAGGCGTCAATTATAGCCATCAGTTTGTTTTCGATTGTTTTAATTTTTACGTCTTGATCAACCTTTAGGCCAAACACATCCTTTACATAAAAAACATCCACCGCGCGCTCACCATAAGAAGTAATATGGGCGCTGGTAATCTGTAACCCCAAGCCGGTTAAGGCCCATGTTATATCATGCAATAGCCCGGGGCGGTTACGGCTACTTATTTCTATTACCGTTGCGGTCATGCTTGCCTTGTTATCAACCAAAACCCGGGGTGGCACGGTGAAAACAGCCGTGCGCGAACCGATTTGACGTTTTGTTTCTTTTTCAATTTCAACTTTGGGATTTATTTTACCGGTGAGCGCCGCTTCGATTTTGGCTTCAAGCCGTTTAATTCGCCCAGCCCCGTCATAGGCACCGCCGCCAATGTCTTGCACCCAAAAGGTATCTAACGCCATGCCGTCGGCCATTGTCACCACGCGGGCATCGACGATGCTGGCACCGCTGAGTGACATGGCACCGGCAATGCGGGCAAACAGGCCGGGGTGATCGGCGGTGTAAACAATAATTTCAGAAATGTCGGCGCCCGGATCGGTTACATTTTCAAGATAAAGACCGCCTTCTTTCTGGTTTGACCTTTTAATCAGTTGGGCGTGGCGGACAAGATGGTCCATATCAAAGTTAAGCCAATAATCGGTGTAGCCCAGCGACATGTGGTTGGCTAATTCATCACTGCCCCAATTGTCCGGGGACGTGGCCAAAATGGTTTCAAGTTTTTCCTTTACCTCCATGGCGCGGCCTTCGGCCCGGCCCCCGGGGGCATTGCCGGTCATTGTTTCCATGGTGCGGTAATAAAGTTCGCGCAACAAGGTTGCCTTCCACCCGTTCCAAACATTTGGCCCAACCGCACGGGTATCAACCACGGTAAGAATTAAAAGCAGGCGTAGCCTTTCCGGTGTTTGCACCAATGCAATAAAATCTTTAATCGCCTGCGGGTCATCAAGGTCGCGCTTGAACGCGGTCCGGTTCATATCCAGATGGTGCAGAACCAACCAGACAACGGTTTCGGTTTCCCATTCATCAAGACCAAAACGGGGACAAAGTTTTTTGGCAATCTTTGCGCCAATTTCCGAATGGTCGCCGCCCCGGCCCTTGCCTATGTCGTGCAACAATACCGCAACATAAAGCACCCGGCGGGATTTAATTTCCTGAATTATTT
>DAOWFT010000001.1 GCA_030637845.1 Thalassospiraceae bacterium | reverse complement strand
CACCAATTCGCCCGGGTGATAAAACACCGGGGCGCCCATGGGGCCAAGGGGGATTATTTTGGCCCCTTTGCTTCCGCCTGGGCGGTAAATGAAACCATCACCACCCTGCAAAGGGCGTTTTTGCTCAGAACCTGTTCCGATGCGGTTTTTTCATCTCGCACCAGACCGTGTCTCTTATTTCAGATAAAGCGTTGCTCCGGCCCCTGTGTCGGAAAAATCAATGAGGGCGATTATTCGAAACTGGTGGCCCAAGCCAGCGAATTTCTCAAAGGGCGAAGCCAGAAAATACAACAATCCATGGCCGCCGACATGCAGGCAGCCAGTGACAACCAAGAGTTCGAGCAGGCCGCCAGTTTACGCGATAGAATCCATGCCCTTAGCCGTATTCAGGGCCATCAGGATATAAACCCCGGAAACATAAAAGACGCCGACGTTATTGCGCTTTATCAGGATGACGCAAGGGCGTGCGTGCAGGTGTTCTTTTTCAGGGGCGGGCGTAATTTTGGCAATCGCGCCTTTTATCCGGCAGGGGCCGCAGGCGAAACCCCGTCCGTGGTGCTGGAAGCATTCCTTGGCCAGTTTTATTCGGCCCACACGCCGCCGCCCGAGGTATTGCTGAGCCATTCTTTATCCGAGGCCGGTTCCGGTGTGGTAATGGCTGATGCCTTGAGCGCCCGTGCTGGGCGCAAGGTAACCATCAAGACCCCGACCCGTGGTAACCGCGCCAGATTGGTGGCCCACGCAGCAGAAAATGCCCGTGGCGCGCTTATCAGAAAGAAAGCAGAAAATGAAACTCAAGCTAAATCATTAGCCGGATTGGCCGATGTATTGAAACTGGATCAAATCCCGGAACGGATAGAGGTCTATGATAACTCCCACGTATCGGGAACCAAGGCAGTCGGGGCAATGATTGTTGCGGGCAGAGATGGTTTTCAGAGGAACGCCTATCGTAAATTCAATATCAAGGGCCCGTTGGCGCCGGGTGATGATTACGCCATGATGCGCGAAGTTCTAACCAGGCGCTTTTCTCGCGCCATGAAGGAAGCATCGCCCGCCCGCCAAGATAAAAAATGGGATTTGCCCGATCTGGTAATTGTCGATGGCGGCAAAGGCCAGCTTGGGGTTGCAATGGAAGTATTTGCCGACCTCGGCATAGAAGACGTGGCGCTTTGTGCAATTTCAAAAGGCCCGGACAGAAACGCCGGGCGCGAGCAAATCCACCAACCGGGCAAGTCCGCGCCATTGATATTGGATGGGCGCGACCCAATTTTATATTTTTTGCAGCGCATTCGTGACGAGGCCCACCGTTTTGCCATTGGCAGCCACAGGGCAAGAAGGGCCAAATCCTTGGTTCGCTCAGGGATAGACGATATTCCCGGTGTCGGCCCGGGGCGCAAGAAAGCCCTATTGCATCATTTTGGCTCAAGTGCCGCGGTCAAGGATGCTGGATTAAATGACCTTGAAGCCGTAAAAGGAATATCAGGCTCCACCGCCAGAGCCATTTATGACTGGTTTCATCCCGGCGATTAAATGGCTAGAATGACAAGCAAATAATACCAATACGGTAACATCAACATGCTTTTAAATCTTCCAAACATACTGACCGTATCCAGAATAGCAGCGATACCGGTTGTGCTGATTTTTATTCTGATAGGTGGGCCCTTTGGTAACTGGCTTGCCTTTACCGCCTATACCTATGCCTGCATAACCGATTTTTTTGATGGCTATCTGGCTCGCGCTTGGCACCAGCAATCTGCATTTGGGCGTTTCCTCGACCCCATTGCCGACAAATTATTGGTGGCCGGGGTGCTGTTTGTGCTGGTCGGGGTTGAAACCATAAGCGGCGCGGTGATATTTCCCGCGGCAATAATACTGTGTCGGGAAATATTGGTTTCGGGTTTGCGTGAATTTCTGGCCGAAGCCCGTGTCAGCATGCCGGTAAGCCTGTTGGCAAAATGGAAAACCACAATTCAGATGTTGGCGTTGGGTTTTCTTATTGTTGGTTCGGTTGGCCCCGACTTTGGTTTTGCAACAACGTTGGAAATTGGCATTTGGGGCTTATGGATAGCCGCATTAATAACGCTGATTACGGGCTATGATTATTTGCGTGCGGGTCTCAAACATATTGCAATAACGGACGGCGAAGCAGAATCAAAAAATAATCCTGACTTTAAGCCATAAAAAATGAGCATTATTAAAGACGATTGTTTCAATGTGGTGGACGGACTTATGGAACTGTCCGATGCGCTGGGGTTAATTAAATCTCGCACAACCAACGTATGTGGCGTGGAGGATATCCCCTTAAGCGACGGCCTTGGCCGGATCTTGGCCGAAGATATAAAATCATCGGTTAATGTTCCGCCCCATAATAATTCGGCCATGGATGGGTATGCGGTTTTTGCAGATGATCTAAGTGCTACAGAACCCACCCGTCTTCCCGTTAGCGGACGTATTGCCGCAGGCCACCCATTGCCTCGCCCGGCCAAACCGGGTGAGGCTCTACGCATTTTTACCGGTGCGCCGCTTCCACCAGGACTTAATGGCAATGGGCCCGACAGTGTTGTTATGCAGGAAAAGGTCACAGTTGAGGGCGATGGCGACATGGCAGTTTTTCCCCCCGGCGTAAAGTCCGGCGATAACTGCCGTAAAATGGGTGAGGACGTAAAATCGGGCGATATTATTTTGCGGAGCGGGCAGATGTTGCGGGCGCAGGAAATTGGCCTTGGGGCAGCGGTTGGGCAAACCACGGTCAAGGTTTACAAACGACTTCGCGCCGGGGTTTTTTCCACCGGTGACGAAATTACGGATGCATCAAATGCAGAACTTAAACCCGGATCAATTTATGATGCCAATCGTCCCACCGTAATTGCATTGTTAAAGGGGCTTGGTTGTGAAGTAACCGACCTCGGCATCCTGCCGGATGATCCGGACATCATACGCGCAGCATTAAAAAAAGCAGCCGGCAACAATGATGTATTGCTTACATCCGGCGGCGTCAGCGTTGGCGACGAAGACCATGTGGCAAATATTTTGAAAGATATGGGCTCGCTTCATTTTTGGCGCCTGAGGGTAAAGCCGGGAAAGCCAGTTGCCCTTGGCACAATTGACGGCGCCGCCTTCGTTGGTTTGCCCGGTAATCCGGTTTCGGCAATGGTGACCTTGATGATGGTGGCAAGACCGATGATATTGTTAATGTCTGGGCGCAGCGATATTGATGTTCCCCGTTACTTGGCCCAAGCAGATTTTTCCCTTGAGCGCAGGGCGGGAAGGCTGGAATGGATGCGTGGCAATCTTGAGCCCGGCAACGACGGCCCCGCGCTGGTAAACATATTCTCGTCGCAGGGGTCTGGAATATTGTCATCCATGGTGGCGGCAAACGGTTTTGTTGAAATACCCGCAGATACCACCAGCATTAAAAAAGGTGACATGCTGAACTTCATTCCATTTAACGAGGCATTTCGATGAAGGTTTTATATTTTGCGTGGCTAAAGGAAAAAACCGGCATCGGCGAGGAAGATATTTCATTGCCGGAAAACGTAACCGATATAGAAGGCCTGATAGGATTTCTTAAAAACCGTGGCGGGGGGTTTGAAAAAGCATTTTCCGACACCTCGCTGGTTCGGGTTGCCCTAAACATGGAACACGTTCAGGTCTCGGCCGCGATTAAAGACAGCGATGAAATTGCATTTTTCCCACCGGTAACCGGCGGGTAGCGGGTGGCAACATGATACAAGTACAAGCAGAAGATTTTGATATTGGCCAAGAGCTAAAAAAAATATCGTCTGGCAACGATGGCATTGGTGGGGTTTGTTCGTTTATCGGTTTGGTTCGAGATTTTTCCGGGCAGCAAGGTGAGGATAAAAAAATCTCCTCCATGACGCTGGAACATTATCCCGGCATGACCGAAAAACAATTAGCAAAAATTGAAGATGCGGCCCGTCAGCGCTGGGAATTATCAGAGGTGACTATAATTCACCGTATCGGCCGGCTGGCGCCGGGTGATCAGATAGTGCTGGTGATGGTGGCGGCGGTACACCGCAATGCTGCCTTTGATGGCGCTAGCTTCATCATGGATTTTCTAAAAACCCAAGCCCCGTTTTGGAAAAAAGAAGAAACAGGCTCAGGCGTCAAATGGGTGGAAGAAAAATCATCGGACGTTGGCAGCGCCCAGCGCTGGGAAAAGAAATAGATAAAACCATAAATAATGGTTCATAATAAAAGCGTATAAAAAAAGGAACCATAATGACAAAAAAGCCCAAAAACCTACCGGAAAACATGACGGATGATGATTGGCCGATCAAGGCCTATCGCAACCAGGATTTCATGATGTCCCGGGAAGGTCGCGGTATGCGCATTTTGTCGGAATTTATTGAACCGGAAGCACGGTTTGAAAAAGAAATGGTTTCGGACACCATTGTGTTTTTTGGCTCCGCCCGTACCCGCCCCCGCGATGTTGCCCTGCAGGCCGTGGATTCAGCTAAAAAACATGGCGGCGATATGGATCGGGCCAAGACCACGCTGGAAATGTCTGCCTATTACGAAGACGCCCGTGAATTGTCGAAACGTCTGACCCTGTGGTCGAAGGGGTTAAAAGGCAGGGCCAAGCGGTTTGTTGTTTGCACCGGTGGTGGCCCCGGCATTATGGAAGCGGCCAATCGCGGCGCATCGGAAGCCAAGGGCATGAGCATCGGGCTAAACATTTCTCTGCCCCACGAGCAAAGCGGAAATCCTTATATCAGCAGGAATCTCGCCTTCAAGTTTCATTATTTTTTCATGCGCAAGTTCTGGTTTGCCTATTTAGCCAAGGCAATAATAGTATTTCCCGGCGGGTTCGGAACCATTGATGAATTTTTTGAATTAATGACGCTTGTTTCTACCAAAAAGATGGGAAAAAAATTACCCGTCTTGCTTTATGGCAGCGAATACTGGGACAACGTAATGAACCTTGATACGATGGTAAAATTTGGAACCCTATCGCCGGGCGATCTTGATTTGTTTAACCGCGCAGACAACGTCGACGATGCGTTTGATTTTATTACGGACGCGCTTTCCAAACACCACCTGAACCAGCCGGGTGGTGCGTTTTAGCTCAGAATATAATTATTCTGCTGCCGATGCGTTGGCTTGGGATTTGCCTACAACTTTGTCGTAATCATCCATCAATTGTTTGGTTATTTCACCAACGTTGTAGGTGTGATTATCAATTGTGCCAACGGGTGTTACCTCGGCTGCGGTGCCGGTCAGGAATACCTGT
>DAOWFT010000208.1 GCA_030637845.1 Thalassospiraceae bacterium | reverse complement strand
TTCTCCTTATTTTCAGGACGACGGGCCTGTTCGAGGGCCGCCCAGGCCGCTGCACCTGATGAAATGCCGCACAAAATCCCTTCCATTTTAGCCAGTTTTCGGGCCGTCTCGAAGGCGTCCTCGTTTGTAACCGTCATGATTTCATCAAGTATCTGTTTATGAACGGTTGTGTATTCTATCGGCACCAGACATTCAACCCGGCGGTCAAGATTGCGTGACATCCAATCGGCCGATGAAATAAACACCTTTGCTTCACTTGATGGTAGCTCGTGCCCATTGGCAAATGCGACAATTCTCGAATGTTCAAGAAAGCGTCCGATAATGCTTTTCACGCGGATATTTTCCGACATTCCTTTTATGCCGGGACGCAGGCAACAAATACCGCGTATGACCAAATCAATTTCAACCCCGGCGTTTGACGCCTTGTAAAGGGTATCAATAAGAATCTCGTCAACCAACGAATTAAGTTTGACCCAGATTGCGGCGGGCTGGCCCTTCTTTGCGTTCTTTATTTCATTATCAATAAGTTTGATCAAAGTTTCACGCATGTTGATCGGTGAAAATACAAGCTTTTTCATTTTCTCCGGCCGCGAATATCCGGTCATATAATTGAAAAGCTGGGCCGCATCCTGACACAGCGCCTTGTCGCAGGTAAAAAATGAAAGGTCGGTATAAACCTTGGCCGTAATTGGATGATAATTACCGGTACCAAAATGAACGTACGAACGCAGGCCCTTGGCCTCGCGTCTAACTACAAGATTGACCTTGGCATGGGTTTTTTTATCCATGAAACCGTAAATTACCTGCGCGCCGGCACGTTCAAGATCGCGCGCCCAGCGAATGTTGGCTTCTTCGTCAAAGCGGGCTTTCAGCTCAACCATTGCGGTGACGGATTTACCCGCTTCGGCGGCCTCAATCAGGGCTTCGATAATGGCGCTATCGTTTGATGTTCGATAAAGGGTCTGCTTGATAGCCACCACCTTGGGGTCGCGCGCGGCTTGGCGTACAAATTGAACCACCACATCAAAACTTTCATAAGGGTGGTGAACAATAAGGTCTTTTTTACGAATTGCTTCAAACACATCGCCGCCGTAATCGCGCACCCGTTCGGGGAACCGTGCGTTAAAAGGAGCAAATTGAAGGTCGGGGCGATCCTCAATAATAAGCTGGGAAAAATCTGCCTGTCCCAGCAGTCCATCGAGATAAACAACATCTTCTTCGTCAACCCCAAGCGCATCAATAACCAGACTGGTAATGTCATCCGGCATGTCGGCACTGACCGCCAACAAAATAACCGAACCCCTGCGCCTACGCTTGAGCGCACTTTCAAAGGTACGGACAAGGTCTTCGGCTTCTTCGTCTATTTCCACCTCTGAATCACGGATAACCCGAAAATAAGAAGATTCCTTGAGCTTATAATCTGGAAATAGCCTCTCCATAAACAACGTTACTACCTCTTCTATGGGAATAAACCGCGCGGTTGGCCCGGGAATGCGGATAAATCTTTCCAGCAGGTGTGGAATTGGTAGCAACGCACGGAGCATTTCGTCGGATTTCTTTTGCTTTAACAGCATTACCAAAGAAAAGCCCAAATTAGGTATGAATGGGAATGGATGTGCCGGGTCAATCGCCAGTGGCGTCAAAACCGGGAACACGTGTTCCATAAAATATTTTTCCAGCCATTCACGATCATTTTTGGAAATATCACCGGCACTCAGAACCTTTATCCCATCTTGGGAAAGTTCTTCGCTCAACCTCAACCAGCAAGATTGTTGCTCGGCCATGAGGTCGCCAGCAGCCTTGTTTATGGCCTCGAGCTGCTGTGCCGGATTAAGCCCATCCTGACTTTGGGCTTTAACCCCTGCACGCACCTGGCCCTTAAGGCCCGCAACCCGAACCATATAAAATTCATCCAGATTGGCGGCAGAAATAGAAAGGAACCTTACCCGTTCCAACAGGGGGTGAATAGGGTTTGAGGCCTCTTCCAGAACGCGGGTATTAAACGACAGCCACGACAACTCACGGTTAATAAAACGTGCGGTCGATTTAAGCCCGATATCGGATGCAACCTTGGGGAAATCTATTTTTTCCATTGATGCCTTCTTTAAATTAGCCTTCTTCAGCCCCTACGGGCAGTCTAGCCCCATTTTAGCTATTTGTGATTCTTTTGTCATCTTCTGCCGAAAGTTGCTCAAAAAGAAACAGCCTGAAGGCGTTTTTTTGTTTGTAACTCTCGATGCCCATAACCAGATACCAATAACCAGACGCAAAGTGGCGCAGTGTTGCCTCCCCGCAATACGTTGCCGGCTTAAGTTCCTCCTGAGACTTGTCGGTTACGTAAAGTCGCCCTCCGCAAGGGGGGCGGCTTAATTTTTGGGCTTATCTTCCAGTACCCGGCGAACAAGGGGGATTGTTACCCCACGTTTTTCGCTTAATGAAAGACGGTCTGTGTTTTCAACCACGTGACGAACCGCGGCAAACGAACGATCCATTCTTGAAAGCAGGTAGCTTATAACATCTTGCCCCACGTTAATTTGACGGTCAGCGAACTGTTTTATCAAAAGAGCGCTTATTAATGCATCGTCAGGTGGATTTATTTCGGCAACCGGTGCCGTATTTAATCGCGAAGAAAGATCCTTTAAATTAACTTGCCACCGTGCCGGTGCGGTTTCGGCGGTCATAAGAATACGGATGTCGCATTCACGGGCAAGGTTGTAAAGGTGAAGAAGCTGCTCTTCGAGATTTGGCATATCACCATTGATAAAGTTTTCTGCATTTTCAACCACCAGCGCCTTGGCTCCTTCTACAGCCGCTGCCGGGCCTTCGGCGGCAAGGGTATCAATGCTTATATTTTTTGCCCCGGCCCGGTTGATAAACACATTTGCAAGATGGGTTTTACCCGACCCCGCAGGGCCAACAATAACCAGCAGTGGCCCGGGCCAATCTGGCCAGCTATCAATCCATGAAATCGCCTGTTGGTTTGACGGAGCGACAAGAAAATCTTCGCCCGAAAGTGCCGGACGGTGATCAAATGTCATGGGGATTTGCTCTGGTGTACTCATCTCTCTCTGCCCTGTGGCCTAACTGTCGCCACCATGACCAAGATAAAGCTCACTGGCGCGGTAGCGGCCAATGCTAAAGCGCACAAGCACCCCTATCATGGCCGCAGTTGGAACTGCAAGAAGAACGCCGGTAAAGCCAAATAGCGTTCCGCCTGTCATAAGCGCAAATATTATCCATACGGGATGCAGGCCAACACGCCCGCCGACCAGGGTCGGGGTCAGGAACGCAGCGTCTATTGACTGGCCAACCCCAAACACAAGCACAACCATTAAAAAGTCGCTTATTTCGCTGAACTGCATCATGGCAACGGCAAGTGCGACCATTGAGCCTATCATCATGCCAACATAGGGAACGAACGCCATAAGCCCGGTACCGATGCCGATAAGAAGGCCAAAATCAAGGCCGACCAGGGTCAGGCCGGTTCCGTAGATTGCACCAAGGGTTACACAGACCAAGGCCTGCCCGCGAACAAATCCGGCAATGGTGGTGTCCATTTCCTGAAGTTGCGTACGGATTGTATCGGATGATTCGCGCGGCAACAGGTCATTGAACTTTGCGACCACGTTTTTCCAGTCGCGCAAAAGAAAGAACGAAACGATTGGCATAATCAAAAGCAGTGACAATACATTTACAAAAGCACGCCCGCCCATGAAAATATTTTTCAAAACACCAATAAGCCACGAAACAACTTCGCCGACATAATCGCCCGCCGCGTCTTTTAGTTTAGCAAGGTCGCTTGCGCCCAGTTCTGTTTCAAGACGAATTATATATGGCTCAATCGCATTGCGCGCAGTTTCCACCGCATCGGGCAGCAATGCCAGCAAGCCAACAATCTGCGCCTGCAAAAGTGGAAACAAGGAAACCGCGGCCCCGGCTATAAACAAAATGAACGCGAGCATTATCAACGCCGCTGCGGCGCTGCGGGACCCTATGGGCCCTTCTAGCTTGTCGGCTAGCGGATGAAGGAAATAAGCAACCGCAAGACCGGCCACGAACGGCAGCAGCACCGAACTGAGTACATAAAGCAAGGCCACTGTAACAGCCATGCTCACCAGCCAAATCCGCATTTCCTTCTCACGCGTCAATATTATTCTCCTTTAGTATCGGGCCAGCGACTTAACGCTGCGGCAACAATAGAAATCCCTGAAGCAACGGTAGTTAGTGCCGTGCAAATCATCAATATATAAAGCGCCGCGCCTAAATCTAATCCGTATCCCGTTCCAGCCATAATTGAGCCTGCATACAATATCTGGAAAGTAGTATTAACCTTACTTACCATCTGCGGCTTCATTGGATGCATGGTAAGCGAACCGGTCAAGGTTTCAAACACCATTGCTCCAAAAACAATTACCACATCCCTGAAAACCACCAAAATAACAAGCCAGCTAGGGATAAACCCAGCCAATCCCAGCGTTACAAACACCGAAACCAGCAGCGCCTTATCCGCCAGCGGGTCAAGGTATTTGCCAAGCTCGGTTTCCATGTTGAAGCGCTTTGCAATAAAGCCATCGGCGGCATCCGATATCCCGGCAAAAGCAAATACCCAAAATCCCCATAGCAGGCTGCCTTCCAGCAATAACCATACAACCAGTGGAACCGAAGCAATGCGAAGAAGGGTAATAGAGTTGGGAATATTCACCGAGCTTCCTTACGCAGGCCCATGTACCAATTTCCGGCCTCGTCCCAAAGAACAAGGTCGGCCTGATCCAAAGACAGGGCCAATTGTTCGGCATCGCCAATATAATTGATGGTTACATTTACCGCCCGACGGGAAATAAGGGTAACTTCTGATTTCCTTACCACCGCTACCCCATTAAGGCGATCACGCACCTTTATCCAATCATTTAAGTTTGATACCGGAACAACCAATGGAAGGAGTGCCGGTTCAGCAAATTTAATAAGGTTGTCCTGTTTCCAGTTATCTTCAATTTGTACCGTAAGCTGTATGGCGGCACGGGCGAGAAGAGATTCTATATCCTCGCCGGGGTTGGCGCTAAAGCTTTTGACCACGGTGTGTTCCTGTAACGCAAAACCAAATCTGGTCATGTAAACTTCAAGTTCGGGAAAGCCCCCATAAGAATCCATACGCAATATACCGTGAACAACCACCACATCACCGGCGCCATACTTGGCGGCAACTTCTTCCAATCGTTGGGTGTCGCCTTCTATTGCTTGCTCGGCGCCAATGGTTCGCATATCGGCAAGATCGCCCATTGGTAAAATCGTCGGAACCAGCCCGCCAACTTCACTTGGTCTTTCCTGCCATGCAGCTCGCCACGGGTTGGGGTCATCCCAAAGCAATAGTGCGCCTGCGGCCTGATAAACCGGAAGCACAACCACGGGCTTGCTTTCGGTTTCGGCAAAAGGGATTTGGTTGGCATCCAAAAGATCGCGTATCGCATCGGCGCGGTAACGATAATTAAGTTTGGCAATATACCTGACCGATGATGCCTTTTCCTCGGCTACCTCAAAATCCTGCAAAAGCTCTATGATCTGTCTGCGATCCATATCGGGAAGACGGTCATGATAGGCATTAAGTGTAAGGCGCTGCAAAAGTGCCAGAAACGATTTCTTCACGCCTTCGGCCTGCGCCATGTCACGGGCCTGATTTGCCGAGCTTGCGGTTATATCGACCTGAATTCCATTTACCTCAAAAAGGCGGGCGGCATCGGCGCGGGCCAGTCCGCTGCCGGATCGGGGATCGGGAAAAAGCGATAAAATGACGACGATAAAAAGACCATAAGCAGCCTTGATTGCCACTTTGGCTATTTTGACCCTCAGGCCGTTCGGCGCATAATCTAGTACTTTAATTTGCCCTTTTTGGGTCATTGCAAAGCGCCCCGGATAAAGTATGTTTCACCTATTCCCGGTTTTAAGGCCCCAGCGGGCTCCGGAATGTTTTTAAGATAGAAGGTTTTAGCACGTTCAGGTATCAATGCCACGGATTTGCAACAGATTCTAGACCCATACGCAGATAGGCCCAGATGGGCCCATGTAGACCCACATAGAAAGGACAGTCCCATTTCAGGCGCAAATTATAAAAGTGCAGGCGTTGATATAGATGCCGGAAACGCTCTGGTCGAGGCCATTAAGCCACAAGCCAAATCCACCTCTCGCTCCGGGGTTATGGCCGGTCTGGGTGGCTTTGGCGCCATGTTTGATCTCAAGGCGGCGGGCTACAAAGACCCGGTGCTGGTTGCCGGAACAGACGGGGTTGGGACCAAGCTAAAGGTGGCAATTTCCATGGAACGTCACGACACAGTCGGGATTGATCTGGTTGCAATGTGTGTAAACGACCTTGTGGTTCAAGGCGCCGAGCCGCTTTTCTTTTTGGATTATTACGCCATGGGCAAACTGAACATAGATAACGGCAGCGCCGTGGTTTCAGGAATTGCCGAAGGTTGCCGTCAGGCCGGTTGCGCCCTGATAGGCGGTGAAACAGCCGAGATGCCCGGAATGTACGCAGGTGGCGAATACGATCTGGCGGGTTTTTCCGTGGGCGCGGTTGAACGTGATGAAATAATTACCGGCGAAAATGTGGCCGAAGGCGACGTGGTTCTTGGGCTTGCTTCCAACGGGCTGCATTCAAATGGGTTTTCACTGGTACGCAAGGTTGTAAGCGATGCCATTATCGGCGGTAAGGCAGAAACAAAAATAGAAGCGGCGGTGCGCGACCACATAGTGGACAAAGCACGTCTGGCATATGACGGCCCGGCCCCGTTCGATAAAGGAAAAACATTGGGCGAAGCATTATTAGCGCCAACCCGTATTTATGTAAAAAGCTGTCTGGCGGCAATTCGCGCAAGCAACGGTGCGGTGCACGCCCTTTCACACATAACCGGCGGCGGATTGCTGGAAAACATTCCCCGGGTATTGCCGGATAATCTCAGCGCCGAAATAGACGTAAGCACATGGGAATTACCGGCTGTTTTTTCATGGCTGCAAGGTGCCGGCAACATCGCGCCAAGAGAAATGGCGCGAACCTTTAATTGCGGGATCGGCATGGTTTTAATCGTAGCTGCCGACAAGGCGGATGAAATTAAATCGCTACTGGAAAAAGAAGGCGAAACAGTATTTACCATGGGCAGCATTATAAAGCGCACCAATGGAGATGAAGGCACCATTTTAATAGGTGCGGAAAAAGCCTGGGGTTAAATTAAATGAAAATCGCCATACTTATTTCCGGCAGAGGATCAAACCTTCAATCGCTTATTGATGCCTGCAAGGATGAAAGTTTTCCGGCGGAAATATC
>DAOWFT010000030.1 GCA_030637845.1 Thalassospiraceae bacterium | reverse complement strand
TTAATTATTAGGAAATCGGATTCTGAGCACAAGTATGGATAACAAACCCCCCTCAAATCCCCCGTCTAATGGCGCGGATGAGCGTACAATTGTGCTGGTCGGCCTTATGGGTGCCGGGAAAAGCAGTATCGGCAGGCGTCTGGCCAAGCATTTGGGCATAAGGTTCATTGATGCCGATGATGAAATAGAGAAAGCGGCCGGGCTTTCCATAGACGATATTTTTGAGATTTATGGCGAAGATGAGTTCCGCAGCGGTGAACGCCGGGTAATATTGCGAATCCTTGATGAGGGCCCATGCGTGCTGGCCACCGGCGGTGGGGCATTCATGGATACCAATGTCAGAGACATCATAAAGAAAAATGCGGTATCGGTTTGGTTGAAAGTGGATCTGGATACGCTTTTGGAACGAACCTCAAGACGTGGCGGCAGACCGCTACTTAAAACCGGGGACCCGGCCAAGGTATTGGGAAAATTAATGGATGAGCGCTACCCCGTTTACGCAACAGCCGATATAACCATTGAAAGCGGTAACGACACGTTGGATAAGATGGTTAGCAAAATAGCAAATGCCCTGGAGGGGCAGAAAAATTGAACGCATCTTCAGCTACAAAAAATATTGAAACACTAAATGTTGCACTAGGTGAGCGCAGTTACGACATTTTAGTTGGCCCCGGTCTTATTTCGGACGCCGGGTTGCACATAGCAAATGTGATACCGCAGCCACGGGTGGTGGTTGTAACCGACGAGAATGTGGCGCCCCATTATCTTGGCCCGATTATGGCATCACTAAAAAATGCAAACATTGATGCCACCGCAATAACTCTTCCTGCGGGCGAAGAAAGCAAAAGCTTTGCCATGCTAGAGGAATTGAGCGAAAGCCTGCTTGAGCTAAAAATTGAACGCACCACCACATTGATTGCTCTGGGCGGCGGTGTAATTGGCGATCTGGTTGGCTTTGCCGCTGCGGTAACCCTTCGCGGTATTCCTTTTATTCAGGTGCCGACCACCCTTCTTTCACAGGTTGATAGTTCGGTTGGCGGAAAGACCGGAATTAATTCGCGCCTGGGTAAAAATCTGGTCGGCGCATTTTACCAACCGCTGCTGGTGCTTGCCGATATTGAAACCCTTGATACCCTGCCCCGGCGTGAAGTTCTCGCCGGATATGCCGAAGTTGTAAAATACGGGCTTATATCGGATGCGGGCTTCTTTGACTGGTTGGTTGATAATGGTGCCTCATTAATAGATGGCGATGCGGGCGCACGCATCCATGCGATCATAACAAGCTGCAAGGCAAAGGCTAAAATTGTTGCCGAGGATGAATTGGAGCTGGGCGTTAGGGCATTGCTTAATCTGGGCCATACATTCGGTCACGCGCTGGAAGCTGAAACCGGATATTCAGACAAATTATTGCATGGCGAGTCTGTTGCCATCGGTTCAATAATGGCATTTGACGCATCGCAACGAACCGGTCTTTGCCGGGTAGAAGATTTTGAAAAAGTTCGTAGCCATTTTGAATCCATTGGCCTGCCGGTTGGGCTGGCTCATATAAAAGGCTCAGATTGGACAGCGTCACGCCTGCTTGAACACATGAGCAGAGATAAAAAAGTAAAAGACGGAAAAATCACGTTCGTTCTTGTCCGTGCTATCGGGGATGCCTTTGTTACTTCGGATATAAGCAATGATGCCGTGGCGGGCATGCTTGAAGATTATATCGCCAATTAACCCTTTAAATCAGGAGGCCGGGCCGTAAGGTGCCGGGTGCAGCCAGATGTTGCTAACAGCAGGTGCAATTTTTATTTTGCTTGTATTGTCAGCGTTTTTTTCAGGTTCGGAAACGGCATTAACCGCAGCGTCCAAACCGCTAATGCATCAGATGGAGCTTGGCGGTAACCGCCGAGCCGGACTTGTAAACCGAATGATGGAAAAAAAAGAACGCCTGATTGGTGCAATCTTACTTGGCAATAATCTGGTTAACATTCTCGCCAGTGCACTGGCCACCAGCTTGCTAATCGCCACCTTTGGTGAGGCCGGTGTTGTTTATGCCACCATCGGGATGACGTTGTTGGTTCTTATTTTTTCTGAGATCTTGCCTAAAACATACGCCTTTCGCAACGCCAGCCGGGCCGCGCTTGCGGTTTCGCCGTTAATCAATTTTATATTGATTGTTCTTTCGCCGTTTGTTTATTCCATAAACCTTTTGGTCAAAGGCATATTCTTTTTGTTTCGGGTCGACCTTAACGCCGAAGATGTTTATCACTCCCCAACCGAAGAAATTCGCGGCACCATCGAAATGCACGCCGACCATGATGATGTGGAACAGCATCGTCATATGCTAAAAAGCGTTCTTGACCTTGCCGATGTGCAGGTAGGGGAAATAATGATTCACCGCCGCATGGTGGCAACACTTAACGCCGGTAACTCAATCGAAAAAATAATTACCGAAGTTCTGGCTAGCCCCCACACAAGAATACCCATCTGGAAAGGGAATCAGGACAACATTGTCGGTGTTTTGCACGTCAAGGCATTGTTGCGTGAAATTCGCGCGCATGAGAGCGCGGGCAAAAGCATCGACGATATAGACATAACATCGATTGCCGCCAAGCCGTGGTTTGTTCCTGAATACACACTGCTTTCAGATCAGCTTCAGGCGTTTCGTTCCAGGCGGGAACATTTTTCATTGGTAGTTGATGAATACGGAAGCTTGCTTGGCATTGTCACGCTGGAAGATATACTGGAAGAAATAGTTGGTGACATATCCGATGAGCACGATGTTTCCGTACCCGGTGTGCACCTTCATCCCGATGGCAGTTTCGTGGTGCAGGGCGATGTCACTATTCGCGATCTAAATCGCCAGTTTGACTGGCATCTTCCCGATGAAGAGGCGGCAACCATTGCAGGTTTAATATTGCATGAGGCAAGGCGCATACCCGAAGTCGGGCAAAGCTTCATGTTTCATAGATTTCGCTTTGAAATTATGCGCCGTCATAACCAGCAAATAACAGCGCTCAGGATTACGCCGCCGCTAAAGCCCAAGGATGACGCGTAAAATTATTTAGGCGTTCAATAATTGAGAATTGCCTGAAGCAGCGTTACTTGTTGAAAGCGAGCCGTGACCGACGCTCCTGTGCCCATCTTCGGTAGATGCGGTGCGAAAATAATTTACCGCAAACGCACGAACCGCAGCGGTGCGGCTGGAACTCTGGCGGTTATCGTCAATCATGGCGCATAACTGATGTGGGTTAAGGCCTTCACGCGCGCATATTTCGTCGAATGCTTCCCACATATGGACTTCGAGACGAATGCTGGTTCTGTGGCCTGAAATTGTTACGTTTCTGCTGACAAGCTTACTATCAATAGAGGACAATGTTTTAATCCCTTTTTGGACTTTGTGCTGTATGCCCTCCCTCCAGAACGGGGACATAAAACAGTATTACAAAAAGGGGCGCAAGTTATATTTATGAGTTATCAAGAACAATTTACCTGTCCGTATAATTTATAAAAAGTTTCAATAAAATTTTATCTATCTTCAGCTTCTTTCGGTGTGAATGTCTTTAGCTCAAGAGCGTGAATATGGCTGCTCATCTCTTCTTTAATTGCGTCATAAACCATGCGTTGACGCTCAACCCGATTTTTTCCATCAAATTGATCCGAGACCACGATTACCTTGAAATGGCTTTCGCCCTCGGGATGGGCGCCGGCGTGTCCGACGTGAGAATCAGAATCGTCAATTATTTCAAGACTGGCGGGTGCCAGCTGGGCGGTGATTTTTTCCTTAATTGCGCTTTGGATTCGCATTAAACTCTCCTCAGAATGGCTGGTTTTATTGTCGCAAATTGCCACAAAGAGAATAAATGGCCACGCCCGGGCCCTCAGTCAAGATAAATGGCTTTAAATACCCATATCCTTGCAAGAATCGGACGGGAAGCCCATATTTAGACCATGAGTAAAAGAGCCGTAAATACAGGGTTTGCCCCATCTTTCATTGATGAAACCATCGAGAAAGAAAATGTTCCGCTATGCGAATGGCCGGGCTGTGAAAGTGAGGCCGAGCATAAGGCCAATCGCTCGCCCCGGCATATAAACGATTATGTCTGGTACTGTGTTGACCATGCTCGCGAACACAACAAGTCATGGAATTACTTCGAAGGATTAAGCGAAGACGAGGTCGAAAACGAAATAAGAAACGATACCGTTTGGCAGCGCCCAACATGGAAGTTGGGCACTGGGCCGGCAGCACACAAAGCGCGCTTTGATCCTGACGGAATAAAAATAAAAGATAATTTCGGTATCTTTGATGAAATGACCGGCGGCAAAGCCCGTGGTAAAAAAAACAACGGGCCTGAAGAAAGGCCCCGTCACGACACCAAGCTAATGCACGCCTATGCCCTGCTTGATATTGACCCGCCATCAAATAAAGAAGAGGTGAGGACAAGGTATAAAAAACTTGTCAAACTACATCACCCCGACACCAACGGCGGCGACAAGAAATCTGAAGAAAAATTCAAAGACATATCAGAAGCATATCAATTAATCATGGTTGCATTTGATAATTACCTGCTGTAACCCATCGCCAAAATAGCCAAATAGCCAAATAGCCAAATAGAAAGAGATGTCATGAGTACCAACAAACAAAGTTCAGCCAACTCCGATGAATTTCCATTAAATGTACCGGACATAACACTTGATGTCCGTCAGACATTTGGTCTCGATATAGACATGGACGTTCCGGCGTTCAGCATTGGCGAAGAACACGTCCCGGCAATAGATAATGCCTATCAGTTTGATTTCGATACAACGCTGGCAATTCTTGCCGGGTTCAAACATAACCGCCGGGTAATGGTTCAGGGATATCACGGCACCGGTAAATCGACCCACATTGAACAGGTTGCAGCCCGGCTTAACTGGCCGATGGTGAGGGTCAATCTCGACAGTCACGTTTCGCGTATCGATTTGGTGGGCAAGGATGCGATTGTACTAAAAGACGGAAAACAGGTAACCGAATTTCGCGAGGGTCTTTTGCCGTGGGCATTGCAGCACCCGGTAGCCATAGTTTTTGATGAATATGATGCCGGCAGGCCCGATGTCATGTTTGTTATACAGCGTGTGCTGGAGGTTGAAGGAAAGCTTACCCTGCTTGACCAGAGCAGGGTCATTCACCCCCATCCCGCTTTCAGGCTTTTTTCCACCACCAACACGATAGGTCTTGGCGATACCACCGGGCTCTATCATGGCACCCAGCAGATAAACCAGGGCCAGATGGACAGGTGGAACATAGTTGCCACGCTTAACTACCTGCCGCACAAGGACGAGGTCGGTATTGTGTTGGCCAAGGCCCCGCATTACGCCAACGCCAAAGGCAAGGAAACCGTGGCCGCCATGGTTCGCGTTGCCGAACTAACCCGCGAAGGTTTTATGCAAGGCGATATTTCAACGGTGATGAGCCCGCGTACCGTAATAACCTGGGCGGAAAACGCCGAGATTTTCGGCAGTATTGGAACCGCGTTCCGCCTTAGCTTCCTTAACAAGTGCGATGAACTTGAACGCTCAATAGTTGCTGAATATTACCAGCGTTGTTTCGGTGAGGAACTGCCCGAATCAATAACATCCAGCGCAACCAGCCAGCCCGGTTGAGGGATATTTGTTTAAAAAAGAAACAAACCCGGAAATTATAAAACGCGTAACTCAGGCTACGTTAAAGGCCATGGCTGGGCGCAAGGAAGTAATTGTAAATTTTTCCCGCGGCATGGAAACGGCCAGCCTTTCAGGTACTTCGGCCATTTTGCCGGAACCCGATGACAAGCCGAACCTGACAGACATAAAACAACTGCGCGGAAGTGCTGACGCGGTTGCCCTTCGCCTTCACTACCACGACGAGGCCATACATCGACGCATGAGCCCCGAAGGGGTTGACGCTAAAAAACTGTTTAACGTTCTCGAACAGGTAAGGGTCGAGGCTCTTGGTGAAATTGATTATCCCGGGGTTAAAAAAAATCTTAGCGCTATCCATGCCAAGGCGGCAAAAGATTATAAAAACATAACCGAGCGCGACCCCGCCAACACCCTGCAGGCGCTGGGCTTGCTTGCGCGTGAACGTTTAAGCAAAGAAACATTACCCTCGGCGGCCAAGGCACTAGCCGACCTGTGGCGCGGGTGGTTGAGCGAACGTGCGCCCGATGCGCTTGATAAATTATCATTGGTGCTTGATAACCAGAAATTATTCGCCGAGGCCGCCAGCGCAATGTTTCATCAGCTTGATTTTGCAGATATTCCACCGGCAAACCAGAACGAGGAAGAGGAAGCCGAAGACGATGCCTCGAAAAATGGCGACAACAACGAACAGGACGAACAAGGCGAAGGTAGCGATGGCGAGGAAACCTCTGGCGAAACGGGACAACAAGCCGCAAGCGAAATAGCTTTGGGAGACGAAGGCGGTGGCGGTGGCGACGGTCAGGATGTACTGAGCGGCGGTGAAAACCCAGCCGGACCAACCGAACAAAACAGCAATTGGCCTGAAAATGAACCCAGAACTCCGCCCTATCACACATACTGCAACGAATTTGACGAGATAATCCACGCCGAAGATTTGGGCGAAACAACCGAGCTTATCCGGCTGCGCGAACAACTGGACAAGCAGCTAGCAAAGCTAGAGGGCGTTGTTGGCAAGCTGGCCAACCGTTTACAGCGCCGCCTGATGGCAAAGCAATCACGTTCGTGGGAGTTTGATCTGGCAGAAGGCATACTTGATGCCGGACGTCTTTCCCGGGTTGTAACCGATCCACTGGGCCCGCTTTCGTTCAAACAGGAATTGGACGCAGATTTTCGCGACACGGTGGTAACATTATTAATTGATAATTCCGGTTCCATGCGTGGGCGACCCATAACAATTGCCGCAACCAGCGCCGATATACTAGCGCGCACGCTGGAGCGTTGCGGGGTAAAGGTTGAAATCCTCGGCTTTACCACCCGGGCATGGAAAGGCGGAAGGTCACGAGAAAAATGGGTAGAAGACGGCAAACGACAAAACCCGGGACGCCTTAATGACCTGCGCCATATTATTTACAAAGAAGCCGATGCCCCCTGGCGGCGTTCGCGTAAAAACCTGGGCCTTATGCTGAAGGAAGGAATCCTCAAAGAAAACATAGACGGCGAGGCATTGCTATGGGCGCACAACCGTCTTTTGGCCCGGCCCGAACAGCGCCGCATATTAATGGTGGTTTCCGATGGTGCCCCGGTTGACGATGCGACCCTTAGCACCAATGCCGGAAACTATCTGGAAAAGCATTTGCGTGATGTTATAGGCTGGATTGAAACAAAATCATCGGTCGAGCTAATGGCCATTGGCATTGGTCATGATGTGACCCGTTATTACCGCCGGGCGGTTACCCTGCTGGACGCCGAAGAGCTTGGCGGAACAATTATGAGCGAACTGGCCGATCTATTTGAAGACAGCCCGAAACAAAACAGGCAGAATCCGGGGCAAAATCCAGCCCAAAATCCAGGAAGAATCCGCCCTAGAAGCGCTTGACCAAATACATTGCACCCCAAGCCAAAGCAGTGGAAAATGCCCTCATACAAGCATTTGGCAGGCATTTGGCAGGCATTTGGAACCTATTTTGATAAACGCTAAAAATCACAACATGGCAACATCAAGAACCCGCTGGCGCGCCCGCCGGTGGGCTCTCAAGGTTGCTATTTTTGCGCTGGCAATACAGATTTTGATGCCCATTACCCAGGGCGTGGCCGCAAACAATGTTGTTTCGGGGGCGGTTTCGGGAAATATTATTGCGCTTTGTACCCAATTTGGCATTCAGTTTAAATCTATAGGTCCCGATGGAACCCCAATAAACCCATTGGCAACCAAGACAGCATGGGACTGCCCCATCTGCCAGTTACAAATTGGCGCCGACACCCCAAAGGCGCAAATATTTGTTCTCAAAACGGACGGCCTTGAAAAAAATAATACTGAACTCGCTCCAAACAGCGTAGCGGTAGATACATACCACAAAGACCCCAATTCACCGCGCGCCCCGCCCGCAGTTTAATTCATCTTACATATTCAAATCCAAACTTTCACTCAGTAGTGGTGTGCATACCTGCGTCCACTGCGAGACGACAATAAATAGTTAAGTAAAAGGAAAAATAAAAATGAAACAGAGCAACATTTTTGCCGCGGCATTAACCATCAGCGCAATGCTTCTTGGTGCGGGAAGCGCACTGGCCGGCGACATTATGGTCAAAAATGCATGGTCCAGAGCCTCTGCCGGAATGGCGAACGCCGGGGCTGCCTTTATGGAAATTCATAATATGGGTAAAACCGATGACAAATTAGTGTCGGCAAGCTCAAACATTTCAGCCAAGGGCGAACTGCACACCCATAAAATGGATGGCGACATTATGAAAATGCGCCGGGTGGATTTTATACCCGTAGCAGCAGGCGGAAGCACCGAACTTAAACCGGGTAGCTATCATGTAATGTTTATGGGGCTTAAAAACAAACTTATAGAGGGTGAGTCCTTTCCCCTGACATTGACCTTTGAAAAAGCTGGAAATGTAAACCTAACGGTTAAGGTTATGTCGCCCGGTTCAATGGGCGGTATGGGTAACATGAAGCATGGTAAAATGGAAAAAATGGGAAATATGAACAAAGGCCAGGGCAATAAGAAAAAAATGCACTAAAAAAATAATATGGGGCCAGAGCAAATATTAAAAATGCTCCGGCCCCAATTTAGTCACGGGTTGCGGGAATAGAGCTCACGCGCCCGGGCATGCTTTTTGAATTACCCGCTAAATTACCGGTGCTTTGTTGGTACCAATCTTTTTTCGCACTCATGAAAACAAGCCGCATAATCCGATTTATGGTTGCCGGGTGAGTTGAAAAAATACCGTTCGCTTTATGCGCCTGCAATGGATTTATTATAAACATATGTGCGCTGGCAGGATTGATTTTTACGCTTTCATTATCCATCGCCAACGCGCTCTTTTCCAATTTGCCCAAGGCACTTGCAAGCCACGCCGGCTCTCCGACAATTTCAGCTCCAACACGGTCAGCTTCATATTCGCGTCTGCGTGATATTGTCATTTGCACAATCATCGCCGCCAGCGGTGCCAACAATAATGCGCCAGCGATAGTTGCTGTTACGGTCGTTACCAATGTATCGCGGTTTTTTATGTGTGCCAGCTCATGCGCCATTACGCCGGAAAGCTCATCACGGTTTAATAATGCCAGCAATCTTGATGTGACGGCTATGGACGCGTTTTTAGGATTGCGTCCGGTTGCAAAAGCATTGGGCTGGGCATCATTAATTATATAAAGCGATGGCATGGGAATGCCTGCGTTCTGGGCAAGGTTTGAGACAATATCAAATAGTTCTGGTTGGGTTTGGCGGCTGGCTTGCTTGGCCCCGTGCATTGCAAGAATGACTTTATCCGAATTCCAATAAGCCAGTGCATTTATGCCAACGGCAAAAACAAGGGCGATTACCGCCCCGCCTTCACCACCCAGCATTAGCCCGGCAATAATGAAAAGTATTGGCAGCACGCTCAGCAATGCCGCTGTTTGCATATATCCGTTCATTTATTATGGTCTTTTTTCATTAAATCATAATCACTTTAATAATGTTGTGTTCATGACCTTCCCATTCAAGCTTTTTATCTCTTTGGGACGAGACCTCTATTCGGTTAACGTCAATATTGACTG
>DAOWFT010000045.1 GCA_030637845.1 Thalassospiraceae bacterium | reverse complement strand
TGTTAGAATCGGTTTCGTTCATGACATCCTTTGTAGCGGAAAAACCTTAACGCATTTCTTCTTTTGGGGTTATGCCAAAAGCCCCGAAGCCTGAGGCTATTACGGTGGCCATGCCCCGTATCAAGGCCAGACGGGCCATGGTAAGGGGTATATTATCATTAATTATAAAGCGTAATGTTGCGTCTTCCTTGCCTTTATTCCACAACTGATGGAACAGGGCGGCAAGGTCGTACATGTAAAACGCCATGCGGTGTGGCTCGTGGGCCTCTGCCGCGCTTTCCACCAAACGGGGCCAGCCGGCCATCATTTTTATCAACGACATCTCGGCAGGGTCTTTCAGCAATGAAAGGTCTGCGCCCAATACCTTGTCATCGCTGACCGCATCCGAGCCAAGTTCATCGGCCGCCATACGCAATACCGAATAAGAACGGGCATGGGCATACTGAACATAAAAAACAGGATTGTCTTTTGATTGCTCGCGGACCTTGGCAAAATCAAAATCAAGCCCGGCATCATTTTTTCGCGTTAGCATTATAAAACGAACCACGTCTTTGCCGACCTCATCAACAACATCGCGCAACGTTACAAACGTACCTGCGCGTTTAGACATTTTTACCGGCTCGCCCCCATCCATAAGGTTGACCATCTGGCAGAGCTTGCAATCAAGTGTGCCTTTGCCGTTGGTTAAGGCCTTAACCGCCGATTGCATACGTTTGACATAGCCACCATGATCAGCCCCCCAAACATCAATCATGTCGGCAAAGCCACGATTAAATTTATCAAGATGATATGCCATGTCGGTGGCAAAGTATGTCCACGAACCGTCTGATTTTTGCACCGGGCGATCAACATCATCGCCAAAATCGGTTGCCTTGAACAATGTTTGTTCGCGTTCCTCCCAATCGTCTGGCAATTTACCTTTGGGTGGTTCCAGCACGCCCTGATAAATCAGGCCATTGTCGGTTAGAAATTTTAGTGCCTCATCAACCTTGCCCGCGCCAACCAGTTTTTTCTCGGATGTAAATACGCCATGGCTAATTCCCATGGACCCAAGGTCATCACGTATCAAATCCATCATGGCATCGATGGCAAATTCGCGAACCGGTTCCAGCCATTCGCTTTCGGGCGCGCCTTTCCATTTATCGCCTTTATCTCGAGCGAGCGCGGCAGCTGGCTCTTTCAGATAATCGCCGGGATAAAGGCCTTCGGGCATTTCGCCGATGTCTTCGCCTAGTGCCTCGCAGTAACGCAGGTGTAACGAACGGGCCAGCACATCAACCTGCGCGCCGGCATCATTAACATAATATTCGCGGGTTACATCGAACCCGGCTTTTTCCAGCAGCGATGCCAACACATCACCAAACACCGCACCCCGGCCATGGCCAACGTGCATTGGCCCGGTTGGGTTGGCGGAAACGTATTCAACATTTACCTTGTTCCCCGCCCCCATTTTAGATGTGCCGTAATCGGTTCCGGCTTTTAATATATCTGCCAGACGCGCCTGCCAAAAAGCATCATCGATTTTACAATTAATAAAACCGGGCCCGGCTATTTCTGCGCTAGTCACACCGTCTAGTTTTTCAATTTCAACTTTTAATATTTCAGCCAAATCACGGGGCTTCATATTTGCGCCCTTGCACAGAACCATGGCGGCATTGGTGGTTATGTCGCCGTGGCTGGCATCGCGGGGGGTCTCGACCGTTAAACGCGACGCATCAAGACCTTTTAGCGCATCAATATTTGCACAAATGGCTGATACTTCGGCGGTGAAATGTTTAAAAATGTTCATAATATTATCTTTAAATCTTTTTCATATTGTCGTTTGCCATACCCTGAAGGTCAAACAGACGAGCGTGTTCATCAAGGGCGAAACGGTCGGTCATTCCGGCAATATAATCGGCAACCAATCTGGCGGTCTGTTCTGTTTCTGGTTCGCCCGCCAGAATAGACCATTCATCGGGCAAACACCCCGGGTCACGCAAAAATAAATCAAACAAATCTCCAACCACGCGCCTTGCCTTGGTGGTCATGCGGTTGAGTTTGTAATGCCTATACATATTATTGAACAGGAATTCTTTTAATTCCTTGTCATTTTTTTTCATAGCATCGGAAAAATCAATAACCGGGGCATCAAATGTACGTATATCAGTTGCAGATTTAGGTTGGGCATCGGAAATCCGCATCCTTGATTCAACTAAAATGTCTTCAACCATTTCACCTATTAGGCGGCGAATGGTTTCATGAATGGTGCGCGACCTATCAAGGCCGGGATAGGTTTTTTCCACATTGGCAAAGGCCTTGCCAACAAAATCAACTTCGCGAATATCGTCTATGGAAAACAATCCGGCACGCAGGCCGTCATCTATATCGTGGTTGTTATAGGCAACGTCGTCCGATACGGCGGCGGCTTGGGCTTCGCCTGAGGCGAAGGTAGCAAGCTCAAGGTCTTGCAGTTTAGCGTATTCTGAAATTGCCCACGGCAATGGCTTGGCACCTTCAAACCCAATTAATGGCCCGTTGTGTTTTACAATTCCTTCTAGGGTTTCCCATGTAAGGTTAAGCCCATCAAATTGGGCATAACGATGTTCAAGCGCGGTTACCACCCGAAGCGATTGTGCGTTATGATCAAAACCACCGTAATTTTCCATCCGGGCTTCCATTTCGTATTCCCCGGCATGACCAAATGCGGTGTGGCCAAGGTCATGGGCCAGCGCTAGGGTTTCTGCCAAATATTCAGCCAAGCCAAGCGTGCGAGCGATTGAGCGGGCTATTTGTGAAACCTCTAACGAATGGGTCAGGCGGGTGCGAAAAAAATCACCCTCGTGGTTTACAAACACCTGGGTTTTGTATTGCAGGCGACGAAAAGCACCGGCATGGATAATCCGGTCACGGTCACGCTGAAAGCACGTTCGGGTCTCGCTTTCCGGTTCTTGGTAAAGGCGACCGCGGCTGGTTTTGGGCGTGCAGGCATAAGGCGCCAAGCCTGAAATTGCATCTATCATGGCCGAAAACTACCCTTCTTAAGCCCCCATAACAAAGGAGAAATTGACATTTAGCCTATGGAGATTACATCTAAGGGGTATATGGGCTA
>DAOWFT010000076.1 GCA_030637845.1 Thalassospiraceae bacterium | reverse complement strand
CACAGAAACAAAACCAAAACTATGACATTATTTATATACCATAAACTCACTTATGAGGAGGAGGCGATAGCACCTGCCTTCGGCTTTAAAGCGGTCATAATAGCAATCCTCAGGAAACGTCTGCTTTTAGCCAGAAGCAGATAATTGCTGTTTCGCCAGCACAACCACATCTATAAAGGGAAAATGATTAGCAATCTTGAAATTCGGGAAAGCCGACCCAGTGATGCCGCCGGGATCGAACAACTGTATGTGGACACCTTCCCTGACGAAGACCTGTTGCCGCTGGTGAGGGGGCTTCTGAATCTTGGGCAGAGAGCAATATCGCTCGTTGCGATACGTGAAAAGATAATTGTAGGGCATATCAGTTTCACGTTTTGCCACGTTGAGGGAGGGAAAGATAAGGTCGCACTTTTAGGTCCGCTTGCGGTCACACCAGCTCTGCATAAACAGGGGATCGGAAGCGCGTTGGTTCAATCGAGTTTTAAGCAAATGGAAAGCGCTACAATTGGCTATATCTTTGTTCTCGGCGACCCTGCTTATTACAGTCGCTTTGGATTCAAGGCAGAAGACAAAGTCACTACACCATATCCATTGCCGACGGAATGGCATGGAGCATGGCAGTCCCTCAAGCTATGCGATGCAGAAGCGCCCCATGAAGGAAAAATATCCGTGCCAGAACCATGGCGTCAAATTGCACTTTGGACTTCTTGAATAGCCAAACCACCCACATTTAATTCACGCATTGGGTCATAGGCTGACGTTTACAGCAGGGAGCATGCTGGTCAACTATTCTGGGTTTACGATAGTTCGCCAAAGTTGGCATCTGGTGACTCCCAAAGCATTATATGACATAATTCTAATGTTCCCTTATGTGAGTAATTAGGTTGGCGATCGATACGCCATCGGGAGATCGCAATGCACAGCCTTCTTGGTAACATCGGCATTAAACCTTTTCTCTACGCTACCCTGGGCGCGGCTTTGCTTGTGGTGCTTGCGGTTATTCAAAAACTGGCCACCGGCGCCCCGCTCATTGCCGAAGGGTTTTTTGTGCCCATTTTTTTCGGTAGCGTAGCCGGCTTTGTTATCGGGCTTTCGCTCCGGACAATTCAGCTGCAAAAGCTGTCGCACCAAGCCCTGTCCCGTGCGGAAGCGAGACTGAACGAAGCGCAACGTATTGCCCGCATGGGCAACTGGGATTGGGATATTGCGACAGGCGACCTGTGGTGGTCGGATGAAATCTACCGTATTTTCGGCGCCCGCCCGGGTGCGTTCAAGGCAACCTATGATGTATTCATTGAGGCCGTGCATCCGGATGACCGGGCGCTCGTGGCGCAGTCTGTCAATGCTGCGCTGCACGAAAATAAACCCTACAACATCGAACACAGGATCGCTCTTCCCGACGGTAGCGAGAGGATCGTTCACGAACAAGCCAAAGTGACTTTCGACGAGAGCGGAGCCCCTGTGAAAATGATGGGGACCGTTCACGACATTACCGAGCGCAAAGAAGCAGATCGGTTGCTTTTGTTTTCCGAAGAACAAAACAGGTTACTTCTTGCATCGGTGGGGGATGGAATTTTTGGGCTGGACCCTGATGGCTACACGACTTTTATCAATCCGGCTGCATGCGAGATGCTGGGCTATTCAGAAGGCGAACTGATCGGCCAGTTGACGCATGCATTTATCCACCATAGTCATTCCGACGGTACCCCCTATTCATACGAGGAATGTCAGTTGTGCGCTGCTTTTCGTGACGGCAAGATGCACCACATAACCGATGAGGTCATGTGGCGTAAGGATGGGTCGCACTTTCCGGTTGAGTGCGCATCAACCCCCATCTTTAAGGACGAAGAAATCATTGGGGCCGTTGTTACCTTCAAAGACATCACTAAGCGAAAGAAGGCAGAGGATGAGCTTAAAATAAGCCGGGAGCAACTCAAGCATGAAATCCGCACCAAGGACAGGTTCTTCTCCATCATCGCTCACGATCTCAGGAGCCCCTTTAACGCCCTCCTTGGCATGACCGATATGATGGCGAACATGTCGGACAGTTTCAGCAGGGAAGATTTAACCGAATACGCAATGCATACGAATCAGGCGGGAAACCGGGTCTTTGAGCTTTTGCAAAACCTTCTCGACTGGTCCCTCCTGCAAATGGAGGGCACGACGCTAGAACAGAAGATGGTTCCGTTGCGGGGTATCGCCCACAAAAGCATCGAGGTTCTAAAGCCGGTCGCCCAGCAGAAAGAAATTGAGCTGATAAACGAAATTCAGGAAACCACTGTCTTCTCCGACCCAAATATGGTGGATACGGTCATCCGCAATCTTGTCGCCAACGCCCTGAAGTTCACACCGTCCGGTGGATCGGTCACAGTGTCGTCCCTGCAGGATGGAGATATGGCTCAGGTAATGGTGTCCGATACCGGCGTCGGCATGTCGGAGGAACAGGCGAAAACGATCTTCAGCCTTGATCAAAGAACCTCGACCACGGGCACGGCGGGTGAAGAGGGCACCGGCTTGGGGCTTCCGCTTTGCAGGGAAATGGTTGAGAAGAACGGGGGGCGTATTTGGGCTGAGAGTGACCCGGGAGAGGGGAGCGCTTTCTTCTTTACAATGCGGACCTCGGAATAACCGCTTTGGGTCATAAGCAGGCGACCCTGCATTGCTCCTGCGAGGTCAGTTGCAGCGAGGGCGTTTCAGGGCCTCCCGATTTTATGCTGTTCACGGTAGCTGCGCCGGAAGTCCTCGATGAATAAGCTAATTTCATCTTCCGGGGTGCTAATTTTGCTCAACGCAGCGCGTGCAAGCTCTACGCTGGTCTCTAAGGTTTCCGATACAACCACATCTACGCCAAGGGCCTTGAGTCTCTCGCAAAGCTCCCTATTTTGCCCACGGGCAAGAATCAGCAGTTCGGGAAAATTGTCGCGCAATGTGGATACAAGCTGTTCTGTTATCTCAAAGTCGTCCAGTGCGACAATTGCCAAGCGTGCCCCTTCAACTCCCATGGCTTTCAAGACGGCGGGCCTTTCGGCATCACCGTAAAACACCGGGCGCCCTCGGGCATGTTCTCGCGCGACGAGGGTCGGGTCGTTGTCGATTGCCGAAAACGGCACCTTGGCCAATTCGAGGATGCTGCCGATTTTACGCCCAACCCGACCGAAGCCGATGATAAAAACAGGTGCGGGGATAGGTTCTTCGGCAGCCGCATGAACTGGTGCGACAACATGTTTTTTTTCCTCTGATTTCTTAATTTTCCGCGCCAGTCTGGCCAGAATCGGCGTCACCAGCATGCTGAGTATGACCACCAAAAGAAGCCTCTGGAACAAGTCTTCATCCAAGAGGCCTGTCCCGAACGCCACCGTAAACACGATGAGTGCAAACTCCCCACTTTGGGCGAGCAGAAGCGCAACCGTGAGGGCGCTTTTCCCGCTGAGCCCAAACAAGCGCGCCAAGGGCCAGATCACAACGGCTTTCAAGACAATCAAAGCCGCAACCAAACTGAGTAGGAATAAAGGTTGATGGAAGAGTTGATCGAGGTTCAGGGTCATACCCATCGACATGAAGAACAACCCAAGCAGCAGTCCACGAAAAGGCTGTGTTTCGGCAATGACCTGATGGCGGAATGTGGAATCGGCGATCATCAATCCAGCCAGAAACGCCCCCATGGCCATCGAAAGACCGATGTGTTCCATCAATACGGCGGCGCCCAGAACAAGCAATACGGCGGATGCTGTAAACACCTCTGGATTACGTGACTTGGCCATAAGGTGAAAGATCGGCTGCAGAAGGTAACGCCCAGCAAGAATAACCAAGCCAATGATAAGGGCCGCCTCGCCCAGCGCAATCACGAGATCTTCGGCCAAGGTTAGGGCCGGCATGGCGAGGAGTGATACCAAGGCCAGCAAAGGGACAACGGCTAAATCTTGCAGCAAAAGGATGGCAATGGAAGCTCGGCCCTGTTCGGAGGACAGCATCTTATTTTCGGTAAGCAACTGGAGCACGAAGGCCGTGGAGGACAGCGCCAGCGCCGGGCCGATGAGAACTGCGGCCCGAAGAGGAATGCCAAACAAATAGTGGGCGGCGGCCACAAGGGCGACACTGGTGCAGAGCAATTGGAGAGAGCCCAGACCGAACAACAATCTTCGCATCATCCATAGGCGCGCGGGTTTGAGTTCGATTCCGATGATAAACAGCAGCAAAACGACGCCAAGCTCTGCGAGTTGACCTATATCTTCTACGTTTCCGATGAGCTTCAAGCCGTAGGGGCCGACAATCACGCCAGCGATTACAAATCCGGGTATGGCTCCCATGCGCATGGACTGGAAAAGCGGAACAGCAACGACGGCAGCGGCGAGCAGGATCACAATGTCCGTCAGGTAATTTATCGTACTCGCCACGGCTTTAGCTCACATTCAGATTAAATGTTATCCCACAGCTTTAGTATGCAATAACTCCGGTTAGAGTAAAACACCTTACGAGTCTTTACGGCGCAAGAGTTCCGTACGTAGCCCCAGCCCCCTAGGCTATCTGCTGCAGGCCGCAGAGCGGACATTTCTGTATAGGGCTAGCCTATTCATTGGTGGCTTTAATTGTATGTATGTCCGTAGTTTGGCCCAATTTCTTGGGTGGCCAGCGGCGGCACCCAGATTGGTGGCCAGATTGGTGGAGTGTATGCAAAAACGGCTGATTGTCCGGCCTCGACAAACAGTGGAGAAAAATGTATCAACCCCATAGAGCAGCCTGTTTGCAGCCATTGCTGCCGTAATGCTGGCCAACTAAAGGACCCCCCCAATGACCACCACCATCAACCACTTCATCAACGGTAAATCAGTTCCCGGCACTTCCGGACGCACGGCCGAGGCCTTCAATCCCGCCACCGGCGAGGTTGATGCAATCGTCCCGCTGGCCAGCAAATCAGAAGTAGAAACTGCAATTGTCGCGGCCGCGGCCGCGTTCCCGGCGTGGTCGACGACCCCGGCGGCCAAGCGCGCACAGGTATTGTTCAAGTTTCGTGAACTGCTGATTGCCAACCTGGATGAGGTAGCCGAACTGATATCGCGCCAGCACGGCAAGACATTACCCGATGCCCGTGGCGAGGCGACCCGCGGACTGGAAGTGGTGGAATTTGCCTGTGGTATTCCCCATGCGTTAAAGGGCGAGATGAGCGAACAGGTGGCAGGCAAGGTCGATACCTATTCAACCCGCCAAGCATTGGGTGTGGTTGCGGGTATTACCCCGTTTAATTTCCCGGCCATGGTGCCCATGTGGATGTTCCCCATGGCCTTGGCGGTGGGCAACACCTTCATCCTCAAGCCATCCGAACGCTCCCCGGCGGCGACCGTGCGCCTGGTTGAACTTATGCATGAAGCCGGAGCACCCGAAGGCGTGCTCAATCTGGTCAACGGCGACAAGGAAGCGGTTGACGCCCTGCTGGGCGATGAACGCGTCAAGGCCATCAGCTTTGTCGGTTCCACCGCTGTCGGTAAATACATATATGAAACCGGGTGCGCCAACGGCAAACGGGTGCAGGCACTTTGCGGGGCCAAGAACCACGCTATCGTCATGCCCGATGCCGATATGGGCATGACCGTCAACGCGCTGATGGGTGCGGCCTATGGCTCGGCCGGCGAACGCTGCATGGCGATCTCGGTTGCGGTCGTGGTGGGCAAGGAAACCGGTGACGAGCTTATCAAGCAGATGGCGCCCAAGGTTCAATCCTTAAAGGTTGCGCCCTATACCGACGAGGAAGCGGAAATGGGTCCGGTGGTAACGTTTGAGGCCAAGGAACGGATTGAGGGTTATATCCAATCGGGCATTGACGAAGGTGCAACCGCCGTGGTCGATGGTCGCGGGCTTACATTGCAGGGCTACGAAAACGGCTACTTCACCGGCGGAACATTGTTCGACAATGTCACCGAAGACATGAAGATATATAAAGAAGAAATATTCGGCCCGGTGTTGTCGGTGGTGCGCACCGATACCTACGAAGAGGCATTAAGGCTGGTCAACGAACATGAATACGGCAACGGCACCGCCATCTTCACCCGTGACGGCGACACCGCCCGCGATTTTAACAACCGGGTTCAGGCCGGCATGGTCGGCATCAACGTGCCGATCCCGGTTCCGGTGGCGTATCATTCATTCGGCGGGTGGAAAAACTCGTTGTTCGGCGATCACCACATCCACGGCATGGAGGGGGTGCGCTTTTACACCAAGCTCAAGACCACCACAGCCCGGTGGCCATCCGGGGTCAAGGACGGGGCCGAGTTCCATTTTAAAAGTGGCGCGGATCACTGAGGCTGGACGAACTTTCTCACAAATAGGCCGCCATCAATTCGGTCAAACTGACAACCTCCATCTCCATGTTGTTTTCTTCCAATGCATCTTCAATGGTGTGGTGGCAGTAAGCGCACATGGTGACGATGGTTGCGGCTTCGGTATTTTCTAATTGGCGTTTCTTGCGTCCGAATGCTTTTTTACGCAGAGCATCAGCGCGCCGGTTTGCGCCGACCCCACCGCCGCCGCTACAGCACCAGCTCCAAGTTCCGGCGTCTTCCATTTCAACGAAGTCGGCGGCGACCATATTGAGCAACCGCCGGGGTTCGGCATCAATGCCGCCACGACGATTAATCTGGCACGGATCGTGGAAGGTCACGCGACCGGGGAACTGCCCCTTGGTCTTTAAGCGGCCTTGGGCGCGCAATTTATCAAGCAGCTCAATGATGTGGATGACTTCAAAGTCGTACGCGCGGCCAATCAAGTTTGGACCTTCCCAACGCAATGCCTGATAGGCGTGACCACATTCAGGACTAATGACGCCTTTGACGTTTAGTTTTTCAGCCGCATCGACAATCCGCTGTATCAAAGTCCGGGCAAGGTCGCGGTTGCCAATTTGTACGCCGACGTTGGAAGCCTCGAAGCATTCGCTCGAAATGGTCCAAGTCACACCCGCCTGCTTGAATAATTGCGCCATGGCCCCAATGACGCCTGGATATACCGCTGTTTCCTGAGCCGATAAGATAACCATATAGTCAACCCCGGGGGTGTCGAATGTAATGTCGATGTTGGTATCGGCGCGCGCGTGGGCGACCTGTGCCTCAAGGGCCGGCAATAATTTTCCCATGGGACTGCCCAGGTCGAGGTGACGCGCTGCGGCCTCGGTCAATTCAACCGGGGCGTGGCCGGAGACGCTCATGCCTTCGCGCATCTTGCGCACCATATAAGTTATGTCGTTGCCCACGGGGCATACCAGAGAACACCGTCCACACATTGTGCAAGAATCATAAACCAGCGTTTCCCACTGGGTTAGCTCATCATCCGTAATCGACTTGGTCAGGCCCAGCCAGGTGGCGATGCGCCCCACCACCGTGAACTCATTACGCCATAGGCGGCGCATGGGCTCCAACTTGTAAATCGGGGTGTACCGGGGGTCTTTGGTTTCGACATAAAACAAACACGCCTCCGCGCACAGGCCGCAATGCACGCAACTGCTGAAAAAGGCTGCAACCGGGGCGTCTATCTGCTGGCGCAGGGCTTTTATACCGTTCTTCAGCAACGCATCGGTCATGACTTGGCCCCCTTGCGGCCTTGAATTGCGCCGTTGTAGTAACGCGCAACAAAGGTGGTGATGCCGTGCATCAACTTGGTAAAGGGAAAGGCGACCATGAGGGCTTCAGCCGAAAGAATGTGCAGGGCTTTCATCAGAGCAGGAGCATCCGTCAGGTCGTGCGCGGATATGTACCCCGTCACTAGCGGGGCAAAGGTCAACGCCCAGACGGCGTAATCGCCAGCGGTTGAAATTTTTCGCCGCACCGGATGGGCAATGCGGGTGAGCAGCAGGACAATCAGCGCAACCATGGTGATGACAGCAACAAAAGCAATGATGGAGCTGGGCCACCGTGACCACGGCACCTCGAACCAATCGTCAAATACACGGATGTGGGCGGAATAGAATAAGATGGTAACAAAGAAGCCAATGTGGAAAATCCAGCCGCCGATATGGATTGCCGGCGCGCGCTTTACCATACCCGGAGCAGGGGCGGTGCGCGTAAATATGGTCTTGATGCCTTGGACAACCGGATTGCCCCGGGCTGGGGCAAAGTTGGGCTTGCGTCCGATATAGGCTATCTCGCCCAAGCGCAATGCTATGCCCAAGACAAATAGCACGCTGGCGATTTCTAACCCCGGCCCGCGCGCCCAATCCAATAGTTCAAATGAAAAATCGTCCATGACCGAGTGTCCAGTCTTGAGTAATCGGCACCATCGTAATTAAACCTGAGGAAAAACGCGAGTTTTCTCTCATGTCCTTGACGGGGCGTTGCACCATTTAATCCGCAGGTAGCCCCATTTTATTTGCACGCGCGCCCTGCGTATAACCCGGACTGCGGTTGTAATTAAGTTGCATTATACATTATAATACAACCACATTGTTATATCAGAAGCTTTAATCAACCTTATTCCAGCGTCGGGCAATATTAAAAACAGGCGACAATTATAAGTCTGCTTGGCGTAATCTCTGGCCCTGAAATACCTTGCAAGGAAGGCGATGGATTGTGAAACCGTTCTTAATTAGACCGCTCGCCGCACTTTTTGCCGTTATCGTCTTAACGGCCCAAGCCATAGCAGCCGAACCTGAATTTATAATCGGGTTCCCCGAAGACAATATGTCGAACGTCTGGCGCAAAGAACAAATGAACGAAATCAGGGAGGAGTTGGCGAAGCATCCCAATGTTAAATTTCTCATGGCGGATGCAGGGGGCGATGTGGCGAAAAACATTGCCGATATCGAAACAATGGTCGCCAAGGGGGCTCAACTCCTGTTTTTGGGGCCCAGGAATCCGGATGCTATTGGAATGGTGGTCTCTCGTTTGCGCAAGCAGGGCATACACATTGTATTGCTGACTCGCAAGCTCAATAGCGAGGACTACGACACTTACATCAGTCCAGACGACTTCAAGATCGGATATGAAGCGGCACTGTTTCTGGCGAAACATTTGGGTGGTAGCGGTCAAATACTAATGTTGGAGGGGGTGCAGAGCACCACCACGGCAATTCAAAGAAAAGATGGGTTTCTATCCGGACTATTGAATTACCCCAACATCAACATTATATCAAAAGTTGCCGATTATTCCCGCGCCGAGGCCATTAGGGCTATCGAAGAGGTATTGCTAGATGGTCAGGCCTTTGATGCCATTTACGCCCATAACGATGACATGGCAATTGGGGCGCGGATGGCTCTTCGGGAAAACGGAATAGACCCCGGCAGTATACCAACCGTCAGCATTGACTTCCTGCCTGAGACCAAGGTTGCCATAGCCAAGGGTGAACAGCTAGCCAGCTTTACTTACCCGACATGCGGTAAGGAGGGGGTGGCAGCGGCTATCAAAATCTTGAACGGTAAAACGGTGCCACGTTTTATTGCGGTGCCATTCAAGCTCATAACCAAAGAGAACGTCGGGGAAGTCGAACCAATTTTCTAAACAGGGCGGTCAAATGACAGGACTAAAAATTTCATTTCACTACAGGCTCCTGATTTTTTGGCTTGGCTCGGTCGTGGCTGCCTTGTCTCTGGTTGGTATGGTGTATATTTATTTGCAAAACACCTACCTCGAAGATATCTCTTTGAAACGCATTGAAAATTCCTTTTCTATTCTTAGTGCCGAAATTGAAGAACGTAAAAAGTTACTGCTGACCAAAACCAAAAGCTTTGCCGAAAATGATGACCACAAAAACATCATAGGCATGATCGATACCTATCAAGACATTGAAAATTATCTTCCTCAGGTTTTTGATCTGGAAAAAAAGAGGTTAGCTAAAAATTTGGCAAGCCATGCAATGGACATAGGGTTTGACCATCTGTCAATTCACGATAGCAAAACCATTCTTGCCAGCTTTTTTATTAAAGGCCGCGACGCCAATGTACAGAAAGGCTTCCTCTCATTCCTTGGTGGTATGCCGGTTTTTATTTTAATCGATAACGAGAAGAAGATCGCTCTGAGCAAAGAGGATATATTGGATATCCGTGAACAAACCAATATTTCCCACAGGCACAACAGCTTCAGCATAGATTTCCACGCCATAAGGCGGGGAATTAAAATGGAAACACTCACTCCCGTGGTGAAGGTTTTTCCCAATGGATCCAGCAATACAGTTGGAGAAGTTCACGCCACCTTCCTGCTGGACGAGCGCCTTGTTAAAGAGATATCCATCAAGACGAAGACTGAGGCTGCCCTTCTGTTGCCCAATGGCACCAGCTTTGGTGGGCTGAAAACAGATTTGCTGGCCCCAGACGACCTTATTAAGGCCCCGCCCTTATCCCCGCGCGTTGACGACGGACAAAATTTCCATCGGGTTAGCTCGGATGGTTTTGAGTTTGGTGTAACACGGATTGCCCTGTCTGATGGGCAGCAGGCATACTTTATATTCGGAAGCAATAAAGCAGAATTAGCCCAAGGCTTTACGTCTTTGGAGTGGGCCATATTGGCGGTGTTTGTGTTCACAATTTTGGTGGTTGCACCTGCTGGCGCTTATTATCTGAACAGAACTTTTACATCACCCATTAAGCGCCTGATGTCTGGAGTGGAGGGCTTGCGTAAGGGCGGGCACGAACACCTTGCCGGTTTTGACGGCAGTGATGAGCTATCCACCCTCGCTCAGTCTATCAATTCCATGTCCGATTCCATTCATGAGCGAGAAATGAAATTGCGTGAAAGCGAGGAACGGTTCCGTGCCTTGGCTGATAACACGCCCAACAAGCTCCACATCAAGGATGCCAAAGGGCGTTATATCCTGATCAACCGTAAGAGCGAAGAGTTGTTCGGCATCACCAACGAAGAAGTCAAAGGCAGGACAGCCAGCGATATTTTTCCAAATGAAATTAGTGAAGTTTTTGATGCCCATGACCATATCGTTCTCGAAAAGGGAGAGGCCGTTGAAGCAGAGGAGGAATTCCATTTGGCTGATGGTGTCCACACCTTCCTTACGGTTAAGTTTCCGATTAGAGATTCCGACGGCAATATTATTGCCGTGGGCGCCAGCGGTTTTGACATTACAAAACGTAAACGCGCCGAGGCTCAGCTGATTCAATCGAACAAGCTGGCCACTCTGGGCGAGGTGACGACGGGGATTGCGCACGAACTGAACCAGCCCCTCAACATCATCCACATGGTAGCCGAATCTCTGCTTGATGAGGTTGAGGACGGGGATGTCCCCAGCAACATCCTGACCGAAAAGCTGAAGAGAATTGAAAATCAGGTGGACCGGGCATCGGCTATCATCAAACATATGCGGACGTTTGGCCGTGCCGAGCCGGGTGAGCTGGAAGAAGTGGATTTAAATGAAGTGGTACGAGGTACCGTTGGGCTGGTTAGCCAGCAACTACGGTTGAGCGATATCGACCTGATCGTGGATCTGCCCGAAACCTGCCGGAAAGTTTTGGGACAACAGCTTCAGTTGGAACAGGTGGTACTGAACCTGTTGACCAATGCCCGTGACGCCATCATGACAAATAAAGACACCGGCCAAGAAGTAAAGAAAATATCGGTAGGCATTGTAGATGACCCGGAATCAGAAGATGTGATCCTTACGGTTACGGATACCGGCGGAGGCATAGCGGAAAATGTGATTGATCATATCTTTGAGCCCTTCTTCACCACCAAGGAAGTCGGCCACGGAACGGGTCTGGGCCTTTCCATCAGCTACGGTATTATCACCGAAATGGGAGGGCACATCGGGGCCAACAATGAGAACGGCGGGGCGAATTTCACTATTGTCATGCCGACAACAAATGAAACATCAAGGCAGGATGACGCCTAAGGCAGCCCGAAAGTTGCGGGCTTTTTGTTTGTTCTGTTTTTGCTAAAACCAGCAAGCTTAGGCAATTTTACCGCCAAGCCCAACCAGCACCCATGAAACTGCCATTGCCCATAGGGCGAAATCTATACGACGAAACATTGTTAAAAATCCTTTATTCAGGCGATATCACAATATATTAGATACAAATACCGTTATAGAGGCACATACCTGAATTAAGGTTGAACCTGAAATTCAGCTTTTGTTCAGTATTGGCCTACCTATCGGTGGCTATGTTTTTGCCATAGTTGGTGCTGTGGCGCAGTGATGCCAATCACTTATATAATAGTCACTAAAACAGCCACTAAACCAATCGCCACGCCATAAACAGCAATACCGCAGAATTAATCAAAAGCAATCCCGGTGCCAGCCAGTGCGTGACACCTAGCCAGCGCCCACCCGCCACATGGCCAATAATGCCAATGCCCAACAATGCCGGAATGGTTCCCAGACCAAACGCCATCATTGCAAAAACACCTGCCAGCACATCTCCGGGTGCCGATGCTGCTGCCAGCGCACCGTAAAGAAGTCCGCAGGGCAGGAATCCCAACGTTATACCAAGGGCGTATCCGCGCAATCCCGTTGGGCGGTTGAACAATGGCCGGGCAAATTTATCCATATATTTGGTAATTGGCCCTGTGGTGCCTTTGGTTTTGTTGGAAAAAAAGCGGGGCAGGGGGATCTTTAATACCTGCAAGGCATAGCCCGCAAAAAATATTGCGGCAAATACCAGCAGCAGGGACGCTATCCAGCCAAGGTTCATCAACTCATAAACCCCACCGGTCAAAAATGCCGCAACCCCACCCAACGCCGCATAGGTGGTAAGCCTCCCCAGATGGTAGGGGACAAGTGCCGCACCCCTGATGCGGTGAAATTCATGCATTTGAGATGCGGGGACATTTTCTAGTCGGGCCGTAACCTGAGACAGCACAAACGGCCCGCACATGCCAACACAGTGGGCGGCGCTGCCAGCCAATCCCGCCAGAAACAGGCTAATAAGTGTGGTGGCATTGTCGCTGGCAGTTGTTTGGCAGTATGCAAGCCCTGCAACAAGAAGATGGGTAAATGCCGGGTCCTGTTCCATAGTGCCGATGCTCCACAGTAATTTGGCTAAGTTGGGTTTTTTAGCTCTTTTCCGGGTTTTTTAGCTCTTTTGATTTATGTCAAATCTAGGCGCTGTCGTTTAAGCTACAAGCTATAAATATATATAAGGCAAGACTAATGCATTACATATAAAATTGTGTAGTTAATTAAATGCTGAAATCTGTTACTGTTGTCACTACTTTTATAGCTGTTAGTACTTTGAATATAAGAGCGCAATATTAATAGTGCCATTCGTCTACCGAGGGAGACCATCCATGAATCAAGCAATAGCAATGCCGACCTATGATGATGAGGTCGTGAAAAAGTTCGTCATAGCGGCGAGCTTTTGGGGCATAGTCGGTTTTCTTGTCGGCATAACAATTGCTTTTCAGTTAGCTTATCCGATACTTAATTTAGATTTGGAATGGACAAGTTTTGGTCGCTTGCGCCCGGTTCATACCTCGGCGGTTATTTTTGCCTTTGGCGGAAACATCCTTATCGGTTCTTCTCTTTATATTGTTCAGCGCACCTGCCGGGTTCCGTTATTTGGCGGGCCGAAACTGGCCAACATGGTTTTCTGGGGATACCAGATATTTATCGTCTTGGCGGCATCGGGCTATGTTCTTGGCGTTACCCAAAGTAAAGAATATGCCGAACCCGAATGGTATACCGATATATGGCTGACGGTTATCTGGGTTATGTATCTGGTTGTGTTTGCCGGTACGCTGATTAAGCGCAAAGAATCTCATATTTATGTGGCCAACTGGTTTTTCCTTGCCTTTATAATCACCGTTGCCCTGTTGCATATTGGCAATAACGTGGCACTTCCCGTTTCGTGGTTTGGTGCCAAAAGTTACATTGCCTGGGCAGGCGTGCGCGATGCCATGACCCAGTGGTGGTATGGGCATAATGCGGTTGGCTTCTTTCTCACCGCTGGCTTCCTTGGCATGATGTATTACTTCATTCCCAAACAGGCCCAGCGCCCGGTTTATTCGTATCGTTTATCGGTAATTCATTTTTGGGCCATTACGTTTCTTTATATATGGGCCGGTCCTCACCATCTTCATTACACCGCGCTGCCCGATTGGGCGCAGACACTGGGCATGACGTTCTCCATCATGTTGTGGATGCCATCGTGGGGCGGAATGATAAACGGCATTATGACCCTGTCAGGGGCGTGGGATAAACTGCGCACCGATCCGGTGCTGCGTTTCCTTGTTACCTCGGTCGGGTTCTATGGTATGAGCACGTTCGAAGGCCCGCTTATGGCGATAAAGGTTGTTAATTCGCTCAGCCATTATACCGATTGGACAATCGGTCACGTTCATTCCGGGGCCTTGGGCTGGAACGCGCTGGTTAGCTTTGGTGCGCTTTATTATCTGGTTCCAAAACTATGGAACCGCGAACGGCTTTATTCACTGCGTCTGGTTAACCTGCATTTCTGGTTTGCGACCATGGGCATCGTTCTTTACATCACCGCCATGTGGATTTCCGGCATTATGCAGGGCCTCATGTGGCGAACCTATGATTCGCTTGGGTTCTTGCAGTATTCGTTTATCGAATCGGTTGAAGCCATGCATCCGTACTATGTAATACGTGCAGTTGGCGGCGTACTGTTCCTAGTTGGCGCGATTATCATGGTTTACAATCTGTGGATGACCGCCAAGGGCAGAACCCGTGACGAAGCACCCATTGCTCTGGCGCCTTCTGCGTCAAGCGCTGGCAATTAAGGGAAGGGAGCAGAACCATGCAATCACTTTTGGAACGCAATGCGATCCTTCTATCCATTGCCATTTTGATAACGGTATCAATTGGCGGGTTGGTGCAAATTGTGCCGCTTTATACAATTGAAAACACCATCGAAAAGGTCGATGGAATGCGCCCCTATACCCCGTTGGAACAGGCCGGACGTAACATTTACATCCGCGAAGGTTGCTACCTCTGTCACAGCCAGATGATTAGGCCGTTCCGCGACGAGGCGGAACGTTATGGCCATTATTCATTGGCGGCGGAAAGCATGTATGACCATCCATTTCAATGGGGATCAAAACGTACCGGGCCTGATTTGGCTCGTGTTGGCGGCAAGTATTCCAACGAATGGCATACCGAACATATGATAAATCCGCGTGCCGTGGTGCCGGAATCAATTATGCCGGGGTATTCGTTTATGGCAGAAACCCTGCTTGGTTTTGATGATGCCGCCGAGCATCTGAAAACTCTGCGCGCAGTCGGTGTACCCTATAGCGATGAGCAAATTGCTAGGGCAATAGACGATCTGAACGCACAGGCCACAGGCGAAGATGGCGATGGCGACATCGAAGGTTTCCAGAGCCGTTACGCCAAGGCCCCATTGGGCGATTTTGATGGCGACCCGACCCGGTTAACCGAAATGGACGCCCTGATTGCCTACCTACAGATGCTTGGCACGTTGGTTGATTTCTCCAGCCTCGATGCCAAAGCAATTGAACGATAGGAGGGCAGGCAATGGACTTTGCAACAATCGTAGAAATGGCCAAATCTAGCTGGGTTCTGTGGCTTATGGCCCTTTTTATCTTCATTGTGTTTTGGGCCTTTCGTCCAAAAAACAAAAAACGTTTCGAAGAAGATGCAAAAATGATTTTCAAAGATGATGAAAACGGAGGAGCAAACCATGGCGGAAATTGAAAAAGACGCCGTCAGCGGACGTGAAACCACTGGCCATGAATGGGACGGTATCAAGGAGCTGAACACGCCCTTGCCGCGTTGGTGGCTCTATACTTTTTATGTCTGCATCCTATGGTCGGTTGGCTATTGGATTGTTTATCCGGCATGGCCGACACTTAGCGGTTACACCAAGGGTGTTATTGGTTATTCATCGCGCGGTGAATTGCGAAAAGAACTTGCGGCCCGCGATAAATCACGCACCGTATGGACGGACAGATTCTCCGCACTTTCGGTTGGCGGCATAGCCAAGGATTCAGAACTTTTGAATTATGCCATGGCTGGCGGGCGTGTGATTTTTGCCGAAAACTGTGCGCCGTGTCATGGCGCGTCGGGTTCTGGAAACGCTTCCTACCCGGTACTGGCCGATGATGATTGGCTGTGGGGTGGCACCGTTGGCGATATTTATACCACGATAAATTATGGTATCCGCTCGACCCACGATGATACGCGCTTGGGTGAGATGCCTAATTTTGGTGACGAAGATATGCTTGCCAAGGCACAAATATCCGATGTGACAGAGTATGTGTTGTCCTTGTCGGGAAATTCATCTGACCGGGACGCCGCCATGCGGGGCACGGAAATATTTGCCGAAGAATGTTCTAGCTGTCACGGTGAAAGCGCCGAGGGCGTTCAGGATATGGGTGCGCCGCGTTTGAGCGATGGCATCTGGCTATACGGTAATTCCAAAGAAAAAATCATGTCGCAAATAAGCACACCCAAACATGGCTCTATGCCGGCATGGAACGGTCGTTTGGACGATATATCCATCAAACAAGTAAGCATCTATGTTCACTCGTTAGGTGGCGGGCAGCAATAAAGCCCGGACTATAAATCAACGTGGGGGGCGGTGGCCGAAAATTTTCGGTGCCGCCCCTTGTTTTAGGTAACGTATATGAACGCCGAACCGGACAATAATAGTCAACAGGTAAATGCCTCGCTTTACTCCAAGCACCTCAAGGTCTATCCGCAGCGTATTGCGGGAACCTTTCGTCAGCTCAAATGGATAGTGTTGGGCGTGTTGTTGGGTTCTTATTATGTGGTTCCGTGGCTGAGGTGGGATCGCGGTCCGGATATGCCTAATCAGGCGGTGCTGCTCGATCTGGCCGGAAGAAGAGGTTACTTTTTAAATATCGAAATTTGGGCGCAGGAAGTTTATTACCTGACCGGAATTCTTATTTTAGGTGCGGTTGGATTATTTTTGGCAACCGCACTGGCGGGTCGGGTGTGGTGTGGTTTTACCTGCCCGCAAACGGTATGGACTGACCTGTTTTTGTTGGCCGAGCGCTTCATAGAGGGTGATCGCAACAAACGGATAAAACTGGATAATTCTCCGCTAACCATATCAAAAGCGGTAAAAAAAATTATCAAGCACATTGTCTGGATACTTATTGCCCTGCTTACCGGCGGGGCATGGATTTTCTATTTTGTCGACGCCCCAACCGCCGCGGTGGATATGCTAAGCGGCAGCGCCTCAAGCACGCTTTATGGGTTTGTCGCGCTGTTTGCCGGGTTTACCTATTTATTGGCTGGCTGGGCGCGGGAACAGGTGTGTATTTATATGTGTCCGTGGCCACGTTTTCAGGGCTCGATGTTTGATGAAGATTCCCTGCTTGTTACCTATGAGGAATGGCGCGGCGAACCACGGGGCAAGGCAAAACAAAAAGATAGCGACAATAATTTGGGTGATTGCGTTGATTGCGGGCTTTGCGTCAATGTTTGCCCGACCGGAACCGATATACGTTTAGGTCAGCAATTTACCTGTATCGGCTGTGCGCTGTGTATTGATGCCTGTAACTCAATTATGAGCAAACTTGATCGCCCGGCGAACCTTATTGCTTATGATTCCATTTCCAATCAACTTGCACGAGCCGAAGGCCGCCCAGCAAAGAAACGCTTTTTCCGCCCACGGGTTCTTGCCTATGTGGCAATTCTTATCAGCGTAATAGGGATTATGGTGCTTTCGCTGGCAACCCGTGACCGAATTGAAATCAATATTCAGCGTGATCGCTCCCCACTGTTTGTAACCCTTTCAAACGGCGATATCCGCAATGGTTACACCTTCAAGATTCTTAATATGGAGGCCCATGCCAATTCTTATATATTACTTGCAGATGAGCTGGATAACGCGCTGATAACCGTTGTCGGCATTGAAAGTAAGGGCGCCAAAGAGGTTATATTGGATGTTGACCCCGATAGCATTGGAACTTTCAGGGTTTTTGTACGGGTATCGTCGGAACGGTTGGAAAGTAAATCCAGCAAATTGGAATTTAAGCTGATTAACCTGAAAACCGGTATGGAAATAGAGCAGGAAACTGTATTCTATGGCCCAGATGATTAGTTAAGATAAGTAATGAGATGAACAATATCTAATACGATAGGTGGTAAATATGGCAATTGCTGGTAGTCGTGAACCCGGTTGGTGGTATCCTTGGTTGTTTGTTGGCGGCTTGGGTATTGTCGTTATTGTGAACGGGTTTCTTACGTATTTCGCCGTAAACTCGTGGACTGGCCTTTCTACCGAAGACCATTACGCCAAGGGTCTTGCCTTTAACCAAACCCTAGATGCCAAACGCCAGCAGGGCGAGCTGGGCTGGAAAGTAGATTTTAATTTCAATCCTGACGGAAATTTATCGGTTCATTTTACCGGTAAGGACGGCGCACCGTTGGACGGCCTTATGGTTATGGCGCGCATGTACCGCCCATCACAAGACGATGTCGATTACGATGTGGGTTTAAAGACGGGCGCAATTGCCGGAACCTATAGTACGAAATTACAGCTGCCTTTGCCCGGATTGTGGGAAGTACACATAAGCGCAAGACGTGATGGTGATGCATTTCGCCTAAGGCGGCGCGTTCAGGTTCTCTGATGTCTGATTGCCTGCATTGCGGATTACCGATTCCCGGCAAAAGTAGTGGCGGGAAAGAATTTTGCTGCGCCGGTTGCCAAGCGGCTTATGGCATGGTGCAGGGGTTGGGGCTGGAAAAATATTATAGCCAGCGCTGCATTGACCCCGATATACGCCCCATGCGACCGGATGAAGACGAAACGCTCTTTGACTTTTCCTCTTATGTAAAAACCGAAGATGACGGAATCTCATCATTGCACCTGATGATCGAAGGAATGCAATGTGCGGCTTGTGTATGGTTGATAGAAAGCGTGCTGGCGCGTCAGGCTGGGGTCGTGCATGCGCGCATTAATATGACCACCCGACGACTGGTATTAAAATGGCATCCGGACAAGGCCGATATATCGGAGCTTGTAGGTTTAATCGGCCAATTGGGATACAAGGCGGCACCGTTTGATCCCCTGGTTCTGGGGGAAGAAACCCGGGCCTATGAAAAAAACCTGCTTATCAGCATGGCCGTTGCCGGTTTTGCCGCCGGTAATGTCATGTTGTTTTCTGTTTCGGTGTGGGCCGGTTATTTTCAAGGTATGGGCCCGGCCACGCGCGATCTGATGCATTGGTTATCGGCGTTAATTGCGCTTCCGGCCGTGGCTTTTTCCGGGGTGCCGTTTTATCGCTCCGCCATAATCGCACTTAAGGCCGGGCGCACCAATATGGATGTTCCGGTCTCAATAGCGGTTCTGCTGGCATCGGGCATGAGCCTGTTTGAAACCGTTCGTGGCGGTGAGCATGTATATTTTGATTCTGCCATTACGTTATTATTCTTTTTATTGGTCGGTCGTTACCTAGATAGCCGCGCCCGTGGCCGGGCCCGCTCCATGGGTGAGCATTTACTGGCCCTTGGTGCCAGGGCAATAACGATTTTAGATGATAACGGCATCCGCCACGTAGTGCCCCCAACCAAGGTTGCGCCGGGTATGCGGGTGCTGGTAAGTGCGGGGGAACGAATTTCGGTTGATGGCAGGGTTGTGGATGGCATCAGCGATATCGATACACAGCTTATCAATGGCGAAAGCATCCCGGCAGTTGCCAAGCCGGAAATTGATGTGTTTGCCGGCACAATGAACATAACCAGCCCCCTAATCATTCGTGTAACCGCTGTGGGCGAGGATACATTGCTGGCGGAAATACTGCGGCTGATGGAACTCGCCGAAGAAGGGCGCGCACGCTACGTTGCTATTGCTGACCGTGTTTCGGCGCTGTACGCCCCGGTGGTTCATAGCCTTGCGTTGATAGCATTTATCATTTGGTGGCTGGTGGTCGGTGCCCCGTGGCAGCAAGCGCTGATGATTTCGGTGGCGGTGCTGATTATTACTTGTCCATGTGCGTTGGCTCTGGCGGTGCCGGCGGTGCAGGTTGTGGCGAGTGGGCGGTTTTTGCGTCGGGGAATGTTGCTTAAATCCGGCACCGCGCTGGAGCGCTTGGCCGAGGTGGATTATGTTGTGCTTGATAAAACCGGAACCCTGACAATGGGCAGACCGGAACTTTCCAACCGTGATGACATCAATAATGACGACCTTGAGCTGGCAGCCGCCATGGCGGCGGTTAGTAAGCACCCCTTGTCCCGCGCCATAACGCGGGTGGTGGGCGATGGCGTAACGCCGATTGAAGGGGTGCAGGAGGTTCCCGGGGCTGGATTGTTGCTTAAAACCGATGCGGGGGAAATTCGTTTGGGGCGACGTGATTGGTGCGGGGTCGATGATAGCGTTGCCGCAATCGGTCCGGAGTTATGGCTGGTGCGGCCAGATTTTTCTCCGATTTGCTTTGCCTTTGTTGATCGATTGCGTTCCGATGCTGCCAAGGTGGTAAATGAATTGCAGGGAATGGGGCTTGGGGTCGAGCTTCTTTCCGGTGACCGAATAGAAACGGTTGCCCAGATTGCCAAAACGCTAAATATAAAAAATTGGAACGCAGGTTTTACACCCACCGATAAAGCTGCACGCCTTACAGAGCTTGCGGCTGAGGGGCGTCATGTGCTGATGGTGGGTGACGGCATAAACGATGCCCCGGCATTGGCGGGCGCGCATGTATCGCTGTCACCATCAAGCGCTGCGGATATTTCACAAACCGCCGCTGATATTATTTATCAGGGAGATAAGTTGGCGCCGGTGATTGAGGCTCTGGAAGTAGCCCGCCGTGCAGATAACCTGATTAAGCAAAACTTTGCGCTTTCATTTGTGTATAATGCCTCTACCATTCCACTGGCGATGCTGGGGTTGGTGACGCCACTGATCGCCGCCATCGCCATGTCATCATCATCGCTGGTGGTAATTGGTAATTCTCTTAGGCTGGGTGGGCTGGGTAGTCAGAGCGGCGAAAGGGGTAAAAACTGATGGATATTTTGCTCTATCTTATTCCCGTGGCACTGTTGTTGGGCGGAGTAGCTCTGGCGGCATTTCTGTGGGCGCTTAAATCAGGGCAGTTTGATGATATGGAGGGTTCGGCCAATCGAATTTTGTTCGATGATGATGATATTCAGGAGAAAAATACCACAAACACCAACGAAGATGATTAAGCGGCGGGTATTAGCGCGGGGGTTATTTGAAGAAATTTACCCATAACATCAACGCATTACCTGATTTTATGTTTAGTCATCACCGTATTTGACCGCAATCAAGTATAATGCATATCTAGCTATGATAGAGATTATCATATTGTAATAAAATAGATTTGGGCGTTCTTTCGGGGGGAAATCGCACCTGCATAGAGATAATCACGATTTTAGACTCTTGGTGTTGCTGTCGCTGGTTGTGGCCGCGGCCATTCTTGCGTTCGATATTATGTTACCCCTTGGGGTTGCCGGCGGCGTTCCTTATGTCGCCCTGGTCATGATCGGTCTTTGGTTTCCTCGTCGTGAACACGTTTTAATACTGGCTGCCATAGGTATCGGGCTAACGCTGGTCGGTTATGCGCTATCTCCCCCCGGTGGGATTCCATGGATTGTCTTTACAAACAGAATGCTGGCAATTTTTGCGATTTGGATAACCGCAGTTTTAATTTTTCGTTATGGCGGTCTGGAGGTCGAGCGAAAAAAGTTGTCCCTTGCTGTGGATCAGGCCTCGGTGGGCATAATTATTACCGGTAAAGACGGTATAATCGAATACGCCAACCCGAAGATGCTGGAAATGTCCGGGTATAAATTGTCTGAGGTAGTCGGAAATACCCCGAGTATATTCAAATCAGAATTGACAAACCCCGAAACCCACCTTGATCTATGGCAAACCATTATGTCCGGTAAGGAATGGCACGGAGAGATGATCAACAAGGCCAAGGATGGGTCTTTGTTTTGGGAAGATGTGTCAATATCTCCGGTGTTTGGAAAAACCGGGGAGATCAAGAATTTTATTGGCATTAAAGAAGACATCACCGATCGCAAGCGGATCGAAGAAGAGCTTTCTACTACTCTGCAAAAGGCAGAAATGGCCAGCGTTGCAAAATCCAAATTTCTATCGAATATGAGCCATGAACTACGTACGCCCCTGAACGCAATCATCGGGTTTTCAGAAACCATGGCGTTACAGGTTCTGGGTCCAATAAAAAATGAAAAATATCTTGATTATGTATCCCATATTCACGAATCAGCTGATCATTTGCGCGGTCTAATTGATACCGTGCTTGATCTGTCAAAGGTCGAGGCCGGCAAGGAAAGCTTAAGCGAAGAAGACCTGAGCATTGTTAATCTGGTGCATGTCTGTCAGTCCCTGACCTCCAGTCTTGCGGAAAAAGCGGGCGTTAAACTTACGGTTAGCCAAACCGACATTGGTGAAAAAATAAGGGGTGACTCCCAAAAGCTCAGGCAGGTTTTGCTAAACCTGCTATCCAACGCCATTAAATTTACCCCCGAGGGGGGTGAGGTATGTATTCGAATTTATAAAAAACAGGACGATTTCTTGGTGATTGAGATCGAGGATAATGGAATCGGTATTCCATTGGAAAGCCAAGAAAGGGTGTTTGATGAATTCGAGCAGGTGGAAAACAAGCTAACCGGTTCGATCAAGGGCACCGGCCTTGGCTTGCCGTTAAGTCTTCGTCTGATGGAAATGCACGGTGGCGGCATTGAGATGGATAGCGCCCCCGATCGGGGAACAACAGTGCGGATGATTATTCCCGCGTGGCGTATTGTAAAAAATACTCCGAACCAGCATAGCGCAACAGAAGATACCTTGCCCGCTACATTGGATAAAAACGACACACTCCACTAAATCGCAACTAGCCTGTGGCGGTTTTTTTATTTGTTCATTTTATGATTTTGAAAACCAGACAAGGCCAGGGTGAGCATTTTATCACCCTCGGCGACAAGGTCGAATTTTCCTTGGGTGACAGACCAGCGCAGAACGGTTCCCTGCAAGATGGCGATGACTAAATTTGCCGTTTCGGGCACATCTATATCGGCGCGCAACTCTCCGCTGTCTATACCCGCTTGAATCTCGCTCGAAATAACACCATGAAAGCGCTTCATCAGCGCCAACACTCCTTTTTGGATGCCGGCATTTTTTTTATGTAGTTCCCGGGAAAATATAATTGAGGGAAGCGCGGGTATGGCCACCACAAGCCGCAATTGTGCCCGAACTAGAAAGCGCAACCGTTCGCACGGGGATGGTGATGGCTTGATGCGATGCCACCCCTGTTCCATTTTTTTAGCGATTGTTTCAAACACCGCATTCCATATGGCTGCCTTGGTGGGGAAGTGCCTGAAAATAGCGCCGTGGCTTACCCCGACCCGCTTGGCCAGAGCCTCGGTTGTTATCTGGCCCGGACCCGCGTCTGCGGATAGGTTGAGCGCCGCATCGACAATTTCCGATTTTCGCTCTTGTGTGCTTTTGCGTTTGGGGCTATCCATATAAGTGAGTAAATACTTACATATGGAAAATGTCAAGCATCAAGCATTAGCTGCCCTTACCCGACACCGTGTCGGGAAAAAGCGGATGAAAAACAATTGTTACAGAAAGGTTTTTTAATGAGCACCAAGTTCTTTGCCATAATCGCCATCGTGTTATGGGTGGCCACGGCCGCGTTTGTTGGCTTCAAATTTATCAGCGGCACCACGGTTACCGCCACCGATGGCCGCGAGGCCATAGTGTTGGAAACGTCGGAGCGCGACTTCATTCTTGCCGAAATGCGTGGCTTTCTGGTTGCCGTTCAGGAAATTATATCTGCGGCCAATGATAACGATATGAGCGCCGTCAAGGAGACCGCCCATCGGGTCGGTCGTGCCGAGGTCGAAAGTGTGCCGCCTGAAACCATGCTCAAGCTACCCATGGCGTTCAAGCAACTGGGTATGTCTACGCATGACGGTTTTGATGAAGTGGGTCTTGCCGCCGAAATTGGCCCCGAGGCTGTGCTGGAGTCACTTGAGGCAAACCTGGGAAAATGCATATCTTGTCACGAGGCCTATAGCTTTAGCGTCGGTAACTAGTTCCCAACAGCAATGATTAGCGGCATGCCTCGCCCTTGTAATCACTGATAATTATCCCCAGCTCTTCGGAGTTGGGGATTTTTGTTGGGTTGTGCGCTGATAAATACTTACCCCATTGGTTAAAACTAAAATAATATGGAATTAATGGCCATGATAGGTTATCGCCAGCCATCAATAACGGAGAATTGCAATGTCTGATACGGTGTTAACCCCCAACGATCTTGATGCGTATTGGATGCCATTTACCGCCAATCGCCAGTTCAAATCAAATCCGCGCCTATTGGTTGCGGCCAAGGATATGCATTACACATCCCATGACGGGCGTCAGGTGCTGGACGGTACCGCAGGGCTTTGGTGTTGCAATGCCGGCCATGGTCGAGGGCCGATTGTTGAAGCCATTCAAAAGCAGGCTGCCGAAATGGATTACGCCCCACCGTTCCAGATGGCGCACCCGGCGGCGTTCGAGCTGGCCAACCGTTTGAGCGAAATATCGCCACCCGACCTCAACCATGTGTTTTTTACCAACTCAGGTTCCGAAAGCGTTGATAGCGCAATGAAAATTGCACTGGCCTATCACAAGGCGAACGGCCAAGGCACCCGCACCAAATTCATAGGCCGGGAAAAGGGCTATCACGGCGTGGGTTTCGGCGGTATTTCCGTAGGCGGCTTGGGCAACAATAAAAAGCAATTTGCCAGCCTTCTTCCCGGAGTTGACCATCTGCCGTTCTTTTATGATCGCAATGTTCAGGGGTTCTCCAAGGGCGAGCCCACCACCGGGGAGGGCGCAGCCGATGCGCTGGAAAATCTGGTGGCACTGCATGATGCAAGCATAATTGCCGCGGTCATTGTTGAGCCCATGGTCGGTTCGGCCGGGGTCTATATTACCCCCACCGGATACCTGCAAAGGCTTCAGGGCATTTGTGATAAACATGGGATTTTGCTTATATTTGATGAGGTCATCACCGGTTTTGGCAGGCTCGGATCGGCCTTTGCCGCCACCAAATATGGCGTGCAGCCCGATT
>DAOWFT010000177.1 GCA_030637845.1 Thalassospiraceae bacterium | reverse complement strand
GCTTTTATTCGTGATATGATTTTCTTTTTTTTAGGGTTCCCCAGCGCATTATTTATGTACCAGATAAACTTAATTGCGGTGTCAACGGCTTCGGAACCTGAGTTGGCAAAAAATACTTTTGAACCACTGTTATTAAGCGGGGCCGGAGCCAGCTTTAATAACCTTTCGGCCAGGTCTATGGTTACGTCAGGCGCCTTGCCGGTAAAGTTGTGATAGAATGCAAGTTTATCCATGCTTTTGATCGCGGCATCCACAAGACGTTTTTCGCTCCACCCCAGCGATGTACACCAAAGGCCGGACATTCCTTCGATGTAGCCTTTTCCGTCTTCGTCAAAAACCCGAACGCCATCACCGCTGGTAATGACCAACGGCCCATTTTCAAGATGGGCTTCCAGATTTGTGTAAGGGTGGATCTGACTCGCTATATCGCGGGCGCCATATGAATTAGGTGTTTTGCTATTCAACTGAAAGCCTTTTCACTATGTTTTGCTTAGGCCTGCGCCTACCAGCAACATAGTAAACCTATTTGGCTAGCCTGCCATATAATTTGTTTTTGTGTGTGGCGGCAAAACGTGGGTAGACGCGCCGCTGGGCGGGGCTGTGCTTTGATCCAGTCGCCAATCGATAATTTGCAATGCGGCATACGCAAATCCAAATAACAATGCACCCATCAACAAAATCACCGCCCAGTTACCCATGGTGCGCTGATTGACCAGTTGGTTTTGTTGACGGGGATGAAGGTGGCGACCAAAATAGAAAATCAGAAAATAACGCTTCCCTAAAAACGGAAACACCGTGTTGATGTCGACAAGGAAGTGACCCCTGTTTTCCGGGGTCGTATTACCGTTGTGGCCGCCATTTTCACTAGACACGTTCATATCCTTAAAGTTTGCTACTTAAAAAAGATATTCCCGCGGGGTTAACAAATTGTAACTAAAGGGCTTTGCGAAACTGGAAGCTATTTTCAGCCTATTTTCCGCCGTGGTCTTTCGACCATCTTAGCGGATCGGCAAGAAAATCCCTTACGCCCTGTATGGCCTCGGGCGAGAAAGATTTTTCCTTTTCCGCAACTTCCAAAACGTCCCACCATGTCGCCAAATAATGCATATTGACGCCGCTTTTTTTCAGGCTGTCCAGCGCACCGGGGAAAGCACCGTAGAAAAATACCACGAACACATCAGACACGGTTGCGCCTGCTTTTCGCAGGGCATCAATAAAGGTGATTTTGCTGGCGCCATCGGTGGCAAGGTCTTCCACCAACAAGACATGGCTTCCCTCGGGCATGTTGCCTTCGATTTGGGCATTACGGCCAAAGCCTTTGGCTTTTTTGCGGACATAAAGCATGGGCTTGTCGGTTAATTGTGAAATCCATGCCGAATAGGGGATGCCTGCGGTTTCGCCACCGGCAAACGCATCTATTTTTGCAAAGTCGGTATTGGCCTTTAGCATCTCAACCGCCAAATCCATCATCCGGGCACGCTCGGTCGGGAACGAAATAAGCCAGCGGCAATCAATGTAAACCGGGCTGGCCCAGCCAGAGGTGAGTATGTATGGCTCCTCGGGGCGAAAGTTTACGGCTTTTATATCGAGGAGTATTTTTGCTGCTTCCAGACCTGTTGGGGTGGTGGACGGCTTCGTATTGTCAGCGCTCATAAAATGGCGTTCCTTGAAATTGAATATGTTAACGGAAAAGTTCAGTTGATAATATTGCGGTGCTGGCTGTATCCGCTTTCGGTCATTTTATCGAAATAATCAATAACATCGGGGTGGTCAATGGGGCCACCTTCGATATCTGGCTCAAGGTTGCGTTCGGCCACATATGCCCAGTCCGATGTTCCATCAACAAGAACGTGATACCACGGCCCGTTGCTCGATGCGGTTACACGAGAAGGGCCGGGGCTAGACGTGGTTGCCGACCCATGGGTTCCGCGAAACTGTGGGTCGACATCAATTATGACACCACGATAATCAAGCAGGGTATTGTGAATTACCTGCCCGACCGAAAACTTGGCCCCGATTGGAAATTTGCTAGTGTCGTCTGCTGTGTAGACCATTTCAATAAATCCGGTTTATCTGCTTTCTCTGCCCTTATTATTACCTCAAAAATCGGCAATTTATAGGTCTCGGTCAACAATACTTTTATGATGTCTGTAATTATGGCACTTATTCGGCTAATCATATGTGATGGCGGGCACTAAAAATAGGGTGCTAAGCATCTGGGGTTTATCCGATTCTAGCTAGAATCATTGGCCAGAATCATTGGAAAGTATAGTGTAATGAGTAATAAAAGCGTTTGGCTTCTTATTGATGATCGTGCCGGAAACAGGTCGCAGGTGCTGGGCGTGGGGCGCGCGCTCGGGCTTCCATTTGAAATAAAAGAAATTGAATATACCGCGGCGGCGGCCTTGCCCAATTATATGCTGATGACTTCTTTCAGTGCGGTAGCGCAAAAATCCCGCGTAAACCTTTCCGCCCCGTGGCCCGACATTGTAATCGCCGCCGGACGCCGCACCGCACCGGTTGCCCGTAAAATCAAAGAATTAAACAACGGCCAAACATCGTTAATCCAGATTATGTATCCCGGTTCATTCGGTGAAGATGATTTTGACCTTATTTGTGTCCCTAGGCACGATACCATGGACGCGGCACCCAACCGATTTGAAATTACCGGCGCCCCCCACAACGTGACCCTGCAATCGTTAGAGGCAGCAAGGATTGAATGGAAAGGGCGGTTTGATGACCTGCCGGGGCCGTTGGTTGCGTTAATTGTTGGCGGTGACACCAAACGCAAAAAATTCACACCCCAAATGGCAACGGAGCTGGGCAACCATGCGGCAGGGCTAGCCGGTGATGCCGGCGGGTCATTGCTGGTCACAACCTCAAGGCGCACAAGCGATGATGCCGCAAGCGCATTGGCAGAAGCAATCAAAGGCGTTCCGGCGTTTGTTTTCAAATGGGGCGATGCCAAAGGGAAAATAAGCGACAATCCCTATATGGCGTATTTGGCATTGGCCGATCATATAATCGTAACCGGCGATAGCGTTTCAATGTGTTCAGAAGCAGCCGGAACAGAAAAACCGCTTTATATATTTTCACCAAAAAAACTAACCTCGCACAAACACGGTTTATTGCACAAAGATCTTTACGCCAGCGGCTATGCCCGTCCATTGGAAGGCAGCAAAAAGCTGGAAAGCTGGTCGCATAAACCGCTTAACGCATCATTTGATATTGCCGCTGAAATCAGAAAACGCTTAAGTCTGGACTAAACCGCTTTTGAATGCTTGCCTTCGCTGGTTTTTAGATAGGCATCAAACGCGCTTGCGACCAAACGAATAAACGGGCGGCCTTCTTCGAGCACGCTCAGCTTATCGCCATCCATGGCACAGATACCGTCTTCAATAAGCGGGGTAAGTTTTTCCAGATCTTTTTCCAGACTTTCCTTGTCGCCACCAAATTCATTTGCGACTGCGCCAAGGTCAACCTCAAGATCACACATTATGCGCTCGATAATCTCGCGCCGGGTTCGGTCATCATCATTAATGGAGATGCCTTTGGCGGTTGGCAGCACGCCGGAATAAATGGCCTGACGATATGCTTTTAGCGGTAACAGGTTTTGCACGTAACCCTGTGGCAGGTAACCAATGGCCGATGCGCCAAAGGCCAACATGGCCGGTGCGGTGTCGGTTGTGTAGCCTTGGAAGTTTCTATGCAGTTCGTTGTTTTCGGTGGCGTGCGCCATGCTGTCGTCGGGGTGGGCAAAATGATCAAAACCAATTTTTACGTAACCCTTTTCAACCAATCTTTCACCGGCCACGGTGAATTGGTCCCATCTTTCCTGAGTACCCGGAAGGTCTTCTTCGTGTATCAGTTTTTGATGCGACTTCATCCACGGAACATGGGCATAGCCAAACAATGCTATGCGGTTGGGTTGCAATTCAACCGTCCTGTCTATCATGTCTTCCATTTCGTCCACGGTCTGGTGGGGAAGGCCGTACATTAAATCCATATTTATGTGGTTGATGGAATGAGCGCGCAGCCATTCGATTACCTGCGCAGTTGTTTCGTATGGTTGGATGCGGTTAATCGCTTCCTGAACCTTGGCCCGGTATGACTGCACCCCAATCGAGGCACGGTTGACGCCGGCTTTTTCCAGTTGGGCGATGTATTCTTCGCTTGCCGTGCGGGGGTCAAGCTCAACCGCAATTTCTGCGTTGTCGGCCACGTCAAAGCGCGAGCGAAGTTTTTCCATTATCGCCATCCAGTCATCACCTTTTAGCATGGTCGGTGAACCGCCACCCCAATGCAGGTGCTTGGCTGTCATGCGCTTACCATTGTTTTGGGGTAAGGCATCGGCAACAAGGTCTATTTCCGCCAACAGGGCATCCATGTATTCGGCAACCGGATCGTAGCGTTTTACGATTTTGGTATAGCAACCGCAGAACGAACACATTTCAGCACAAAACGGAATGTGGAAATATAGCGATAGTTCTGTTTCTGGGTTCAATTCGCCCAACCAGCGCTTGTAAACACCACCATCAATCTGTTCGTTAAATTGGGGTGATGTGGGGTAGCTGGTATAGCGGGGAACGCGCAGGTCGTATTTCTGAATTAGATCCGATGTCATTGTTGTGTTTTCTTTTGTTATGGGGTTTGGTTTATTGTGGGTAGGGTGTAGGCGCAGTATATCTGTACTTGAATTATGGTCAAATTTAAGCTTCAAATCTTATTATGACACGTTTTGCCGCCAATCTTTCGTTTCTTTTTACCGAGCACCCGTTCGAGGAGCGCTTTGCCGCCGCCGCTCGGGCCGGGTTTGCTGGCGTCGAATTCCTGTTCCCTTATGAATACAAGCCTGAAACCATTCGCCAATTGGCCGATGATGCCGGGGTTCAGGTGGTGCTGTTTAATGCCCCGCCCGGTGATTGGGCCGGCGGCGAACGCGGCATCGGATGCGTTCCCGGCAGGGAAAGCGAATTTAACGAAGGGGTTGAGCAGGCGGCTCAGTATGCACGCATAATTGGTTGCCCAAGAATACACGTTCTTGCCGGGATAGTGCCGGATGGCGAAAAGAAAAAGATTTATGAAAATACGTTTTTGCAAAACCTCAAAACCGCAGCATCACATTTTAGCCTTCACGGGGTTGAGGCTCTGATTGAGCCAATAAATCCTATCGATATGCCGGGCTATCTTATCAATCTTCCCGAAGACGCGGCGGAAATAATAGAAACAGAGGGCATCAATAACGTGTTCATGCAGTTTGATCTTTATCACGGGGCAATGCAGGGAATGGATTTGATGGGGTATGTGTGGCGCTATATGCCAATCATTCGCCATTTTCAGGTTGCCGGTTGCCCCGGGCGGGGTGAGCCCAATAGTGGAGACGTGGATTATTTACCCATATTCAAGCTGATAGATAAAATGGATTTTGATGGCTGGGTCGGCTGTGAATACAAGCCTAAAACAGATACGCTTACCGGTCTTAACTGGCCCGGTCTTAATTTGCCCGGCCTTAATTTGATTGATAAAAAGTAGTTATCAATCTTCGCTTATGGGTGTTACGGATTTGGCATCCAGCGTTAAGGTGGTTCCCACCAGTGGCGTAATGAAACTAAATGTATATGTCCCGGTGACCGTCATGTAATTGACTGTGCCGCTTGCATCAATGGTTGCCTCGAATGTTGCGCCACTGCCGGAGACGCTGGCTTCTTGGGCATAGGCATAGGTTTCAAGGGCGGCCTCAGAAATAGACGTATTGACCATGGCATAACGGGTCGACTGTTCGACCACAAATTGCATTGCGCTTTTAATCCAATAGATGCGCCCGAAATCAACAATGCCCATTATCAACATAATAAAAACCGGCAGAACAATCGCAAACTCAACTGCGGCAACACCGCGGTCATTTGCAAGGTAGCTCCGTGTTTTGTTTATGATGGATGCAATTTTATGCGCCATGATTAACGGATATTCCTTATTTAACCCTGATGGTGCTTCCGTTGGTCAGGGTTATGTTGTTGGGCAAAAAAAACGGAACATAGGTATAGGTAGCTGAAATAACAACGTAATGACGTAACGTGCCAGAAGGGCAGGCAACCGTGCAGGTTGCATCCAATGTGCCATCGCTGCATTCGCATGTCTTGTACGGCATATCAACAACAAGATTATCAGGATCAAGATTTGATGAACTGATAATGGTTGTTTGTATGGCCGCCATATCGGTTGATTTGATGAGCGCGTATTGTGCGCCAGAACGCACAGAGCCGGTTAGTTCCATTTTGCTAAATACGGCGATACCGTAATCTATAAGTCCCATGAAGATTATCATCAGCACAGGCGCAATCAACGCCATTTCAACCGCGCTTACACCGCCTTCGGCGCGGGCAAATTTCCGCAACAGAGCAAGCACGCCGATGCGTGTCATAAATGGCTTTAATGTGGCTGGTTTATTCGACAAGGCCGGGGGATGCTCCATAATTTACAGGGTTACCACCATACATAGCGCATTGGTTTTGTATTTGCGCGCTACCACCAAATGAAACCGTTTGCCCCACAAGCTGCAAGCAACCGCTGGGCATTACCTCGCCATTGCCGCCAAATGAAATATCGTTATTGGGAACATAAACCGCGCCGGAAACATTGGCGTTTGCCCCACCATTAAGACCCACATCGCGAGTGTTGCCGCTGCCACTGGCGGCGCTCTGGTAAAGGGCTATTCCGGTGTAATTGGTATAATCTTTATCTATGTAATTATCAATTCCGGTACTAGCTATTCCGCTGTAATCACTGACTGTTGGTGCCGACCAGTTAACCGTGGCACCACCGTTCATTGTAACCTTGCCATCATTAACAATTATAGTAACCCCGGGCGCATTAAAGCTCGCGTTGCCGTTAATGGTTAGACTTCCCCCGTGAATAATATATATGCCGGGCTCTACCGTAAGAGTATT
>DAOWFT010000148.1 GCA_030637845.1 Thalassospiraceae bacterium | reverse complement strand
GAAATTAACGAGCGCCTGGGTTTTCTTAAAAATGTCGGGCTTGAATATCTTACCCTGGCCCGTGCATCGGGCACACTTTCCGGTGGCGAAAGTCAGCGTATCCGCCTTGCCAGCCAAATAGGTTCGGGCCTTACCGGTGTTTTGTATGTACTGGATGAGCCGTCGATTGGGCTGCATCAGCGCGATAATGATCGCCTGCTCGGAACATTGAAAAGGCTGCGCGATTTAGGCAACACGGTAATCGTAGTCGAACACGACGAAGATGCCATCCGTTCAGCCGATTACGTCATAGATATGGGCCCCGGCGCCGGAGTTCATGGCGGCGACATTGTTGCCATTGGCACGCCTAAAAAAATAATGGCGAGCAAGAAAAGCCTGACCGGACAGTATCTCAACGGCAAACAAGAAGTAGCTGTGCCCAAGGTACGCCGGGATGGTCACGGCCAAAAGCTAACCGTGGTGGGGGCCGAACAAAACAACCTGAAACAAATTGATGCTGATTTCCCACTGGGGACATTTACCTGTGTCACCGGCGTTTCCGGCGGTGGTAAATCGACGCTGGTGGTCGATACCCTTTACCGGGCCACGGCCAAGCGTCTGCATGGGGGTCGTGTCCACCCCGGAAGCCACAAACGCATTGACGGGTTGGAGCTAATAGACAAGGTCGTCGATATTGACCAATCGCCCATTGGCCGCACCCCAAGATCAAACCCAGCCACCTATACCGGCGCGTTTACCCCCATTCGTGAATGGTTTGCCGCCCTGCCCGAGGCCAAGCGTCGCGGATACAAGGCCGGAAGGTTTTCGTTTAACGTAAAAGGTGGGCGTTGCGAGGCCTGTCAGGGCGATGGCGTAATCAAAATTGAAATGCACTTCCTGCCCGATGTTTATGTTGAATGTGATGTCTGCAAAGGCCGGCGTTACAACCGCGAAACGCTGGAAATACAGTTTCGCGACAAATCAATTGCCGATGTTCTGGATATGACGGTGGAAGAGGGTTTGGCTTTTTTCAAGGCCGTTCCCTCCATAAAGGACAAGCTGGCAACCCTGACCCAAGTGGGGCTTGATTACATACATCTGGGCCAGCAGGCCACCACCCTTTCCGGTGGCGAGGCACAAAGGGTAAAGCTAGCCAAGGAACTGTCCAAACGAGCCACCGGGCGGACGCTATATATTCTGGACGAACCCACCACCGGGCTTCACTTTCACGATGTAAACAAGCTGCTGGAGGTACTTCACGCGCTGGTTGATGCCGGGAATACCATGGTGGTTATCGAGCACAACCTTGATGTCATCAAAACTGCAGACTGGATAATTGACCTTGGCCCCGAGGGCGGTTCCGGCGGCGGGCAGATTGTGGCCCAGGGAACCCCGGAACAGGTGGCGGCAAACCCGAAAAGCCACACCGGTAATTACCTTAAAAAATGCCTCAAAACCCAAACATCCAAAAAAAAGAAAATAGCTTAATTTCAAATAGTTAAGCAATTTTCCTAATTCTACATATTAGCCATGCCGGGCGAGGTGTGACGTTCGTCACATCCCATATCCGTATATACGGACAAAATAGATAAAATTTGATGTTAAATTAAATATTGTCAGGGGCGGCATTATGGGAAAACTAGAGTGCGAAAGAGACGTCTGCTTTTATAATTCTGGCGGTAAATGCACGAATATTGCGGTTAGCGTGACCGTTAAATGCGAGCTATTTCTCGACCTAAACGGCAAAAAAGAATGGAGCCCAACCTCCCTCGTTCGCCCGAACATGGACGCCCAAGGCCCGCGCCAAAAATGATGCAAAAAAAATAGCGGACGCCAAGACCTAGCAAGACCTAGAAGGTTTGCTCAGCGCCCGCCATTTCTTTGAAATCTGGTGTTTTAGACTTGGCGTTCGGTTGGATGTCCGGCCTTGTTCCATGCGGTAAGCCCGCCATTAAGAATCGAAACATCATTAAAACCAGCCGATTTTAAAATCTTTGCCGCCCGCGGTGAGCGGTTATGGGTGCGGCAAGTAACCACCACCGGCGCATCCTTATGCGGGGCAAGCTTTTCACCCAGCTCGTTTATCTTGCCCGCCAGCGTTGCGACATCAAGGTTGATGGAGCCCGGAACATGGCCCAATTTACCGGTAAATTCTGCGCCTGTGCGCACATCGATAACCAGAACGTTATCGCCGTTGTCCATGCGGCCCTTGATTACATCTGGGCTGTGAAATGGTATTCCCCACGCCAATATGCGAGGCATGAACTTGAATATAATAAAAATGCTTGCGGCAAGCGCGATGCTGAGCATTGAATCCGAGGTAAGCTGATCCACGGTTTATCTCCTTTGTGTTAAATTGGTCAATCTTGCTGATGAATTAGTCCCGGAGTAACGCCAAGTCAAGGAAAGCGGAACAAAAGGTATTGCCACCTTCCCTCATAAGCATTATCCCTGCCAGCCATGCCCCAAAACATACCAGATAACCGGGTTCACGTAATAGGCGGTGGCTTGGCCGGGAGCGAGGCCGCATGGGCGCTGGCGGCCATGGGTATCCCGGTAATTTTGCACGAAATGCGCCCCGGCCAAGGAACGGCTGCCCATCAGGGTGATGATCTGGCCGAGCTGGTGTGTTCCAATTCATTCAGATCCGACGATTTTGAGGCCAACGCGGTTGGCGTCCTGCACGAGGAAATGCGCCGGGCCGGGTCATTGGTGATGCGCGCGGCCGAACAAACCCGTGTTCCCGCCGGCGGGGCATTGGCGGTGGACCGCGATGCCTTTTCCGGGTATGTCACCAATGCCATAGGCGAAAATCCATTAATTGAGGTACGGCGCGAGGAAATTACCGACCCCACGGCCATCGACGCCAAAAGCGTCATAATCGCCACCGGGCCGCTTACCTCGGACGGATTGTCGCAAAGCATTCGCAAACTCACCGGTAGCGACCAAATGGCATTTTTTGATGCCATAGCACCAATAATTCATAAAGACAGTATTGATTTTGAAAAGGCGTGGTTCCAGTCACGCTATGACAAAGGCGATGGCAACGATTACATCAACCTTCCCATGTCAAAAGATCAGTACGATGGCTTTATTGACGCGCTGATAACCGGAGAAAAGGTCAGTTTCAAGGAATGGGAGGAAAACACCCCCTACTTCGAAGGCTGCCTACCCATTGAGGTTATGGCCGAACGCGGCCCACAAACGCTTTCATACGGGCCCATGAAACCGGTTGGGCTAACCAACCCCCATAACCCCACTGTTAAACCTAATGCGATTGTTCAACTTAGGCAGGATAACAAGCTGGGAACGCTATGGAATATGGTTGGCTTCCAGACCAAGCTTACCTACGGCGAACAAAAACGTATTTTCAAAACCATCCCCGGTCTTGAGGGTGCCGAGTTTGCCCGTTTAGGCGGCCTGCACAGAAACACGTTCATCAAAAGCCCCGAACTGCTGGATGGGGCTCTACGGCTTAAATCCAACCCAAAAATCCGCTTTGCCGGACAAATAACCGGATGCGAAGGCTATGTGGAAAGCTCGGCCATGGGAATTATGGCCGGACGCTTTACCGGGCGGGAAATGCTTGGCCTTGATATAACCCCACCGCCAATCACCACGGCCATGGGGGCGTTGCTCGCCCACGTTACGGTTGGGGCCGAGGCTGATACGTTTCAGCCCATGAATATCAATTTCGGGCTATTCCCGCTGCCTGACGAGACCCGGCCAAATGGCCGCCCGCTTAAAGGCCGCGAACGCAAGGCATCAATGGCCAAACGCGCGCTCAAAGATTTTGATGCTTGGATAAATAGCGAGCTTGGCTAGCGAGTAATGAATTCTTCCATGGCATCGGCGATATCATCACCGTAAAGGTCGCGAAAGAAATGCCCGGCCCCGTCAATCACAACCATTTCAATTTTTCCCGATCCTACAAACGGTTTGGCCGCCTCATGCATTTTGGGATTTATCGTATCCTCGCTGGCAATAATCAGCAGGGTTGGTTTGGTGATATTGGGAATAACCGTTGGGGTGTCGCGGCGCATATCGTTGTTATAATAGCTAACAAAGCTTTCCGCCGTTACGTCGGCACCGGGGCAGTACAAAAGCCCCACCCCCTTCATCATTTCGCCGCCCCTTCCGGCGGCCAGCAATTCTTCGGCACGGGACAAAACACCCTTAAGCTCTGCTTTGTGTGCTCTTTTAAAGCCGCTTGCCGCCTTGTTCTGGCTCCAGGTGCCTGGAGCCACCAACACAACCCTAGAAATTGAGGGACGGTCTTTTTCCCCGGCATACCACGCAACCTGATTGCCGCCGCGAGAATGCCCGACAATGGTTATGTCGGTTGCGCCTTTTTGTTCCAACCAGTCCAGCCACAGGGATATTTCATCCAAAAAATCGGTGTTTTTGTGAGTGTGGGGTTTGGTGCAATCGTACATTCCGGTTCGGTTGCTTATGCCCAATGCCAATGTATGAGCCAGCGAGCTTATTCCCCGCTCTGCCAGCAATTCCTGCATTGCGACTATTATTTCCATGCCGTTATGGGCCAAGGTGCCATGGGTAAGAAGAACCGCCCCATCGGATAGGGATTTTCCATCGGCCAGCACAAGATTTGCGTTCAATTTCAGGCCGTTTTTAGCCGAAATCTGCACTTTTTCAGCATTGGCGTTGGTGGCCACAAGGAAAACAGACAGAAAAACAGCGGTTACAAAGCGCATCATGGGATTGTTTCCTTATAAACGAAGACTTAAATATCCATTGGGTAGAGTGGGTTAAGTGGCCAATGGTGGCGTGAAGGGCAAAATCGGCTAAATTGTAATTCAAGGGTTATGTGATAACTATAACCCGATAAAAAACTTGAGGAAATGACATAGCCATAAATTATAAATCCCATGGTTTATTGGATGTTGCCCGCATTATGGTGCGCGCGGCAACGGTTGTGCTTGTTCTGGGTATGCTTGTTATTTCGCCTGATGTGTCGGCGCAGGAAGAATTCGATACTGAATACGCGACCAAAGTATTGTTCATGGCGGTCGATAAAAACGATCTACCCGGTGTTCGCGCTGCCATCGAAGGTGGAGCAAATGTAGAGGCGGTTAATCCGCTTGGAATGCAGGCGGTTGATATTGCGGTTGATCGTGGATACTACGACATAGCGCACTATCTTATTTCGGTCAGAACATTGTTTGCTGAAAAAGCCAAAAATAATCCCCCCATTTCACCGGCTCTTACCACGTCCCCGGCCGCATCCCCGGCCCCGGCGCCCGCCGAAGAATGGGCTGCGCGCGTTACCGTTCCCGCCGCCACCGAAACTATAATTGTCGAAGCCCCGGCAAATGCCCCGGACGAAACACCGGTTGAGACACCGGTTGAAACCGTGGTTGCCGTAACGCCTGAGCCTGAGCCTAAGCCTGAAGCAAAACCAGAATTGCCTGTAATGGAAAAAGCAGAGCCGCAAACCCTGATTGCCGAAACACTGACGACTACACCCGTTCCACTATCAAGACCGGAAATACCAAAAATAGAAGAAGTAAAAACAGCAGAAGCAAAAACAGAAGAAGTAAGTGTGCCGCCGGTTGTTGCCGAGCCAACGGTCGTTGAAGCTGTAGAAGAAGTTGCGACAGAAACCCCGGAAGAAGTTATAGAAGAAGAAATTATACAAATAGCCGAGGCCCCCTTGGCGGAGCCGGTCCCTGAGCCGGAAACAGTAGCCATCGAAACCGATGTCGCGCCGGAAAAAACCACCGATGATGTGGCGACGCTAGAATCTGTAGAATCTGTTGTTGAGAAAGAAGAAGTTATTTCGCAAACAACCGTAACCGCCGAATTGCCGCCAGAGCTATTATCAGAACCGGAACCAGAACCATTACCGGAGCCATCATCGGAACTACCGGGCGAGCCGTCGCCATCTTTTGCTGCTGATGCCATAGAAATAGAAATTGATCCGGAGCCCGCCCGTGAAGTTGAAGTTGCCGTTGAGGTCGCTAGGGCGCAACCACCAAAACCAGAACCAATACCGGAGCCTGAGCCTGAAGTAACGCCAAAACCAGAGGCGCTACCAGAGGTTTTCGAAGCCCCCGCCAAGGCCGAAACAATTGCGCCAATTGCAGAAGTTGCAGAAACACAATCTGCAACAATGCGGTTTTTCTCTACATTCCTTGATTTTTTCAAGCCACCGAACACAACCGGCGTGGTCAGAACCGTGAAGCGTGACCCCGAACAGGATAAGATAAATGTATCGCAACAATCTTCTCGCTCTGCGGTTGAGCCCCGGGATGGTGGCGTTGAGGCAAGTGTCCTTGCCCAGCAGCTTAAAGACCTTGAGCAGCAACAGAGTGAATTCCTGATTAATAACCCACCGCCACAGGAACTGCCCGCCGAAGAGACCGAGGAAGAAGAGATCGAGCTTGTATTCGAAGACGATACAGAACCAGAACAAGATGCAGAAGAAACAGCCGCAACGGAACCGGACATAGTGCCGGATCCATTTGCAACCCCAACCGATGTGGGCAAGCTTGAAGCCAAACTGCCGCCACACCCGGCAGAAGAAGGCGATGAAGTTGCCGCAACCGAGGAAGAAATACCCGGGCTTGAAGGGCTTCTTGATTCAACCGACGAGAGCGCACCGCCTGCCGGATCAGGGGGCGAGGACTCATTGGGTGAAGAATGGGCCCTGAAAGAGCTTGATTCTGCCTCCCTACCCGATGTGGAAATTCCATCTGCCAGCGATATCATCGCAAGCGGAGAAATGCTTGAAGGGGTTCATCTGGCACTGGGTGAAGATGTTCACATTGGTCAGGAGTTTACGGAAAAACGACGCCAGTTAATGAAACAGGAAACAATACATCGCCCCTGCGTAGATAAACACGGAGACGGTACTGTTTTTTGCATAGATACGGTTTTCTGGCCGCTGGATATCGAAGAGAATTTCCGGGTTGATACAATTATGTACCAAGGTACGCGCGCAATAGCCAGATACGATGACGGCTTGGCAACTAATTTCCACGCCATGTTTGATTCAAACGCATTTGACATAATTGCCAACTACTACACAAACAGATACGGCTCGCCGACAAAATCAATCGCCCGGGCAATTGCCCCATTTGCCAAGCCGCGTCAGGAAAACCCAACCATGATATGGCAAAGCCGCGAACCGGGTACCGACCTTGTGATAAATCTGGAAATAAGAAAGTTTGATGATGCCCGTGGTGGCTTCCCCGACACCGAACGCGGTGCGATTATGCTTTACAAAAATCATGCCGAACCAATTTTCCCCAAGCTATCGCAGCTTGAGCTAATGGTGCTGGAGCCCGACGACAAGGCCACGGCTGGGCTAACATCGAGCGAGCCGGCAACACCTGATTCTGTTTGGTAAAAAATACGAATCGAAAGCGCCTAAAGCCCGTCCACAATAACCATATTTATTTTATTGAGATACCATAACGCATTGTAAGTGCGTGATTTTTTGCAAACAGCTTGAAGGTTAACTTTTAAGACATATATTCAGGTCAGAATTTTTTTCAGCATTACCAATAGGTAACGAGTTAAATTTTAAAAGGCCCAAACTTCAAAAGGCCCAAACTTTAAAAGGAACATATTATTATGGCGGCAATTTTATCCAACCTTAAGAACACCGTAATTGCGGGTTTTGCTCTTACTGTTGTTCTTGTGGTGTTTGTTACAATGGTTACTGGCGAAGCATTCGATCCCAGCTTTGCTTACGGGCAATTCATAACTCGCTGGCTTCATGTTATTTCGGGTGTAATGTGGATTGGCCTGTTGTGGTATTTCAACTTTGTTCAGGCCCCCAGCATGCCTGCCATACCCGATGAGCAAAAACCAGTTATTGGTAAATATATCGCGCCGCGCGCATTGTTCTGGTTCCGTTGGGCTGCAAAAAGCACCATAGTATTTGGTTTGCTTCTGGCATTCCAAAACGGCTATCTGATGGATATGCTTTCAATCGGTGCCATGGACGGCTTCAGCGATCCCAAACAAGTAACATTGGGTATAGGAATGTGGTTCGGTATTATTATGTGGTTCAACGTATGGTTTGTAATCTGGCCTAACCAGAAAAAAGTCATTGGCTTGGTTGAAGCCGATGCCGATGCCAAAGCAGCTGCGGCACGCACCGCGATGTTGTTTTCCAGAACCAACACCCTACTTTCCATACCAATGCTTTATGCAATGGTTTATGCTCAAAACATTTCTTAACAAGCAGATATAAAATACAAGTAAAAGGCCTGGCATTTATGCCGGGCCTTTTTTATGAGTCCTTTTTTGCTGCTTTAAACCGCAAGCAACGCAGCGGCAACCACGCGCCCCTCGAGAGCTAAAACATTATAGGTTCGACACGCGGCATCGGTAGCCATCCACTCCACCGCAATGCCACAGCCCTTGAAAGAGCTTATTAGCTCTTCCGGTGGTCGGGTAAAGGTTTTGCCACAACCTATAATAAGTATTTCCGATTTTGTTTCGTGTTCGCGCACGGGCAACAGTGAATTAAAATCAATTTCGTTTACCGATATGCAGTTCCAACTAACGCACCTGTCGGTAAACACAATCAACGAACCGGTATATTGGATGTTTGTTATGTGGAATCCGCCATCACCATATGACTGGATGGATTGCTGACCCTTGGGAACCAGTGGTGTTATATCTAGGGACACTTTATTTTACCTCAAGCGTCTTTAGACCCGCTCTACTGCTGTATCTTCGTCTGCGTTGCCCCTTGAAATACCCATGTGCAACAACAACGGAACCGCAAGACCTACGGATGAATAGGTGCCGATTAGCACACCCCATATCATGGCGAAACTGAAATCGCGAATTACGCTGCCACCAAGGAAGTAAAGGGCAAAAAGGGCTAACAGTGTTGTTAAACTGGTAACCACGGTGCGCGAGAGTGTTTCATTGGCGCTTTGGTTTAACAATTCATCCATTGGCTTGACCTTGTACTTGCGCAGATTTTCGCGCACACGATCAAACACCACCACCGTATCGTTGATGGAATAACCGGCGATAGTCAAAACCGCAGCAACGGTCGCAAGGTTAAATTCAAATCCAAGCAACGCGAATATTCCAATGGTCGATATAACGTCATGCATAAGCGCAATAACCGCGCCAAGGCCGAACTGCCATTCAAATCGGAACCATATATAAATAAGAATTGCCAGCATTGCCGACACAATCGCATAAACGCCGTTCATAAACAGCTCGTCCGATACTTTTGGGCCAACAAGTTCTGTCCGGCGATACTCGGAAACGATGTCGCCCATTGCCGCCTTGGCGCTGCTTACGGCAAGCTGTTGGGCCGCATCGCCACCGGGTTGGCGTTGAATGCGAATAAGCACGTCATCGGGTGCGCCAAATTCCTGCAATTCCACCGAACCCAGACCAAGTCCGGAAAGCCTTCCGCGAAGAATGGATATTTGATCGGGCTGGACGGTTTTAACTTCAAGCATTATACCGCCGGTAAAATCAATGCCGTAGTTCAGCCCCTTGACCGAAAACAGGACAATGGATGAAATCATCAGCAGGGCGGAAAAAGCAAAAAATATAATGCGTCGACCAAGGAAATTAACGCTTGGGTTTTCGGGAATTATTTTAAAACGCGGCATATCAATCGACCTTTTATATTTCAAGCGTTTGTGGGCGGGTACGTTTCAACCATGAAACAATAATCAAACGGGTCAGCCAAATAGCGGTGAACATCGATGAGGCAATGCCAATGGCCAGCGTTACCGCAAACCCGCGAACAGGGCCGGAGCCAAATTCATAAAGCAACAACGCCGCAATAAGCGTGGTTACGTTTGCATCAATAATGGTGGTGATGGCGCGAGCGTAACCGGATTCAACGGCGCTTATGACCGTGCGCCCATTTTTTACTTCTTCGCGAATGCGCTCAAAAATAAGCACATTGGCATCAACCGCCATGCCGATTGTAAGAACAATACCGGCAATACCCGGAAGAGTAAGGCTTGCCTGCAACACCGAAAGCGCGCCAACGATTAATACTATGTTCATGATAAGAGCGACATCGGCCATCAGGCCAAAACGTCCGTAATACAAAGCCATAAACACAACAACCAGCACCAGACCGATCATCGACGCCATCTTTCCCGAAGCAATTGAATCCGCACCAAGGCCGGGGCCTACGCTGCGTTCTTCAAGAACGGTCAGTGGTGCCGGCAATGCACCGGCCCGCAGTAAGAGCGAAAGGTCTTTGGCCTCTTCGGTAGAAAAATTGCCGCTAATCTGTCCGGAACCACCCAAAATCGGCTCACGAATAACCGGCGCACTGATAACCTTGCCATCTAAAACAATGGCAAACGGCTTGCCTACGTTGTCGACCGTAACCTTGCCGAACCGTTTGGCCCCGGCAGAATCAAAACGAAAATTAACCACCGGCTCATTGGATCTGGAATCAAACCCGGGGGTGGCATCAATAAGGGTGTCACCCGAAACCATGACCCGTTTTTTTATAAGATATTTGTTTGGCTGCCCCGGCTCATCGCTGGCGCTTGGCAGCAACCTTGTTCCCGGCGGAACCCGCCCCGACAGGGCTGCGCTCATTGATGATTTTTGATCAACTAAATGGAATGTAAGCTTAGCCGTTTTTCCCAGCAGACGTTTTACTCGCTCTGGGTCATCAACGCCGGGCAATTGTACAAGTATGCGGTCTTCGCCTTGGCGAACAATTGTCGGTTCGCGAACGCCTGTTTCATCTATTCGGCGACGAACAATTTCTATGGATTG
>DAOWFT010000104.1 GCA_030637845.1 Thalassospiraceae bacterium | reverse complement strand
TCAGGGCTTAGTTTGTGCGGTCCGGGAATGGGGCGCGACATGAATGCTCCGGGGCAGTTGTTATTTTCCCCGCTCCATAAACTTTTCAAGCCAGTGAATGTCGTAATCGCCGTTGATTATGTCGGCATCAACCGCAAGGCGTTGGTGCAACGGAATTGTTGTTTTCAATCCATCAATTACATATTCGCTCAAGGCCCGACGAAGGCGCATAAGGCATTCGTTACGGTTGGTTCCATGCACGATAAGCTTGGCAATCATGCTGTCGTAATGGGGGGGGACGCTGTATCCGGAATAAAGACCTGAATCGACCCTGACCCCAAGCCCACCGGGGGCATGATAAATGCCAACCTTGCCGGGGCAGGGCATGAATGTTTCCGGGTCTTCGGCATTGATGCGACATTCAATTGCATGACCGGAAAAATTGATGTCGTCTTGTTTGTATCCCAGCGGCGCACCGTTGGCGATGCGTACCATTTCACGCACAAGGTCGATGCCGGTAATCATTTCGGTTACCGGGTGTTCAACCTGAAGCCGGGTATTCATTTCAATGAAATAGAACTTGCCGTCTTCATAAAGGAATTCAATTGTCCCGGCGCTGCGGTAGCCAATTTTTTTTACTGCGGCGGCGGCAATTTGCCCAATCTCATCACGCTCGGCCTTGTTAAGGGCGGGTGAGGGGGCTTCTTCGAGAACTTTTTGATGGCGGCGCTGCAATGAGCAATCGCGCTCGCCCAGATGCACCACGTTGCCGTGATTATCGGCCAGCACCTGTATTTCGATGTGGCGCGGATGGGTAAGGAACTTTTCAATGTAAACTTCGGGGTTGCCAAACACCGAACCCGCCTCGGAACGGGCGGTGGTAAAGGCGATTTCAATATCTGCGTCGCTTTTGGCGACCTTCATTCCACGGCCACCACCACCGGCAGAGGCCTTGATGATTACCGGATAACCTATTTCCTTGGCGATGCGTTTGGCCTCGCCAACCTCTTCGACCCCGCCGTCCGAACCCGGCACAACCGGGATACCGGCTTTCATTACCGCATCCTTGGCGGCAATTTTGTCACCCATCAGGCGAATGTGTTCAGGGCTGGGGCCAATGAAAACGAAATCGTGCTCTTCGACCATCCCGGCAAATTCGGCATTTTCCGAAAGGAAGCCGTATCCGGGATGAATAGCATCGGCGTTGGAAATCGTAGCGGCGGAAAGAATTGCCGAAACATTTAAGTAGCTGTCTTTTGCCGCTGGTGGGCCAACACAAACCGCTTCATCGGCAAGGCGAACGTGCATGGCGTCTTCATCGGCGGTGGAATGAACGGCAACGGTGCGAATGCCCATTTCCCTGCATGCGCGTTGAATACGAAGTGCAATTTCACCCCGATTGGCAATTAATACTTTATCGAACATATTTGATCCGCTTTTTTTAAGTCTTATTCGACAATCAAAAGCGGCTCACCGAATTCAACCGGCGATCCACTCTCGACTAATATTTTTGTAACCTTGCCGCTTTTCGGAGCCTTTATCTGATTAAAGACTTTCATGGCTTCTATCAGCATCACAACCTGTCCGGCAGAAACGCTGTCGCCAACATTAACAAATGCTGCCGCACCCGGTTCGGGCGATGTGTAAACAACACCGACCATGGGTGAGGTAACAACGCCGGGGTGTTCGGCGTGGGAATCTATGGTGGTGGCGGGTGCGTTTTCAGCCGCGGGGGCAGCCGGGGCCGGGGCCGGGCCAACGCTGTGGCTTATGTTGGTTCCGCCCTTGGAAACGCGAATATTTACATCGCCTTCGCCGTATTCGATTTCGGCCAGGCCGGTTTCGTCAAGAAGCTTTGCCAGTTTCTTGATTAACTTGTCATCGACGTCAATTTTTTTGCTCATGCTACTGATTTTCCGCTTAGTCGTTTTTCAAAATACTGTTTGCCGCATCTAGTGCCATTTCATAACCAAACCCGCCAAACCCACAAATCATGCCCTTGGCTGCCTTGGAAATAAATGAATGATGACGAAATTCCTCACGTTGGTGAATGTTTGACAGGTGCACCTCAATAACCGGGGTGAGCGTCGCCTTTATTGCATCAAGCAGGGCCACCGAAGTGTGGGTGTATGCGCCTGCGTTTATAATAAGAATATCAAAATTATCCTCTGCCTGTTGGATCCAGTCCACCATCTCGCCTTCGGTATTGCTCTGACGGAACTCAACCGTCAAGCCCAAATCAGATGCTCGCTTTTGGCATTTGTCTTCGATGCTGGCAAGTGTTTCCGCCCCGTATATATCGGGCTCACGCTTTCCCAGCAGATTTAGGTTGGGCCCGTTTATGACCAGAACCTTATTTGTCATTCTTTTTTCCATCTTCGGCCTACCTTAAACGGTGAATCGCCGTTACTTGCGGTTTATAGCATGCGCACTTACTTGTGGAATAGGGGCTTTAGGCTGTATTAAATAATAACATCCGGGTATTTTAACCACCAACATAATAAGCCACCGGGAAAGATTGGGAAAACAATGAACCTTACCATCAATGGCGAAACCAAGAAATTTGAGGACTCACTTAGCGTAGAGCAGCTTCTCGGCCAGATCGGCCTCGACGGCACCAAGGTCGCGGTTGAGCGCAATAGGGAAATTGTACCCAAATCCGGTTATGCCAACACCCCTCTGGCTGATGGCGACAATCTGGAAATAGTTCACTTTATAGGCGGCGGCAGCGGTGCCAAGGGTGGACCAAAGGGTGGTGAAGGCGACGGCTTTGAAGTTGCCGGCCAGCCCTATTGGTCACGGCTATTGGTCGGCACCGGCAAATACAAAGATTTCGAACAAACCAAAAAAGCGATTGAGGCATCGGGCGCAGAAATAGTTACCGTGGCGGTTCGCCGGGTAAATGTATCCGACCCCAGCGAGCCCATGCTGGTCGATTATGTTGATCCTAAGGTTTACACATATTTGCCAAATACCGCCGGGTGTTATTCTGCCGATGAGGCCGTGCGCACACTTCGCCTGGCCCGCGAAGCCGGTGGTTGGGATTTGGTAAAGTTAGAAGTGTTGGGCGATCAAAAAACCCTTTACCCAAATATGCCCGAAACAATTTCGGCGGCAGAAACTCTTATTAAAGAGGGTTTCAAGGTAATGGTTTATTGCGCCGATGATCCCATACAGGCAAAACGATTAGAAGAAATGGGCTGCGTTGCCATCATGCCGCTGGCCGCACCAATTGGTTCGGGGCTGGGCGTGCAAAACCCGGTGGGTATTCGCATTATTGTTGAGCAAGCCAACGTTCCGGTTTTGGTTGATGCCGGTGTCGGCACCGCATCGGACGCGGCCGTGGCGATGGAGCTTGGTTGTGATGGCGTTTTAATGAACACCGCAATCGCCGAAGCAAAAGACCCGGTAAAAATGGCCCGGGCCATGAAGCTGGCGGTTGAATCTGGGCGCCTTGCCTATCTTGCTGGGCGCATGGCTAAAAAGAAATATGCCGACCCCAGCTCGCCCCTTGCCGGACTTATTTAATTTAATGTTTTAGGTTTGAGGCTTTTTAAATGAACCCTGATTTATGGTTTTCGTTTGTAGCTGTTACCGTTGCCGCCGTGCTGTCGCCGGGGCCCGCTGTATTGCTCGCGCTTACCCACGGTGGAATGAACGGAACCCGCGGTGGTTTTTTTGCCATCATGGGCAATGAAACCGGTTTGGTTATTTTAATTGCAATATCAATCATCGGTATTGGTGCGGTGCTGGAAACATCATCGCAAATATTAACCTACCTCAGGGTGTTTGGCGGGCTTTATCTTATCTATCTTGGTTTTAGATTATTGCTGGTGAAACAAAAACTTTCCATCAGCGATGCAAATGGCGAAATAAAACCGGCAAAAATATTTTCACCACGTAAATCATATTTTCAAGGTATCGGTGTGGCGCTCAGCAACCCCAAGGCATTGCTGCTTATTGGTGCGCTGTTCCCGCAATTTTTGGATATGTCATACCCCGTATGGCAGCAGCTTGTTATCATGGGGGTGACGTTGCTGGTGTTATCGTTTACGGCGCTAATGGGCTACGCCCTAATCGCGGCCAAGGCAGCAAACAAGTCAGGCTCGGTAATTGCCGCAAAGATGAGCAAGGTTTCGGGCGTTTTATTTATATTGTTCGGTATAGCGCTGGCGGCCGATAGCCGCTGATATACCTTGAGGGGGCTAGCTTCCCTTGAGAAAAGCCGGCATATGGTCGGTGCCGCCAAGGCCCGAGCCTTCGTCTTCGCTACCGTGTCCGGGCTTTTTTTCACCGTGAGAGTTTCTGTTGGAAGGCTTTTTCTCAGGCGCAGGCTTTGCCTCGGTCTTTGCTTCAGGTTTTGCCTCAGGTTTTGCCTCAGGTTTTGTTTCGGGTTTTGTTTCGGGCTTAGCGGCCCTGTCGGATTCAGGCTTGCCTCTTCCGCGTCCACCACGGCGACGCGGTTTTTTCGGGCCATCTTTTTTGTCTTCTTTTTTGGGGCCAGCTTTTGGCCCACGTCCGCCACGCCCGTCTCCTTTTTCCGCTTTACCTTCGTCAAAGTCTGGTATCTGGACGCGGGGTATTTCTTTTCCGATAAGCGCTTCAATGGCGCTAATATATTTTCCGTCTTCGGGCAGGGCGATTGTGAAGGCATGACCCTCGCGTCCGGCACGACCCGTGCGGCCAACCCGGTGAACGTAATCTTCATCGCGCATGGGCACGTCATAATTAAATACGTGGGAAAGGTTAGGTATATCCAACCCGCGTGCGGCAACATCGGAACATATAAGTATGCTGAATTTCTTTTCTTTGAAATTGGCCAGCATTTCGGTACGGGCTGGCTGGCTCATATCGCCGTGTAGCTGACCGACCTTATGTCCATGTTTGGCAAGTGATTTGTAAACTGTCGCAACGTCGATTTTGCGGTTACAGAAAACAATCGCGTCTCTTACATTTTCGTGGGCTATCATCGCCCGAAGGGCGTCGCGTTTAAGTTTTTTCTTGGCGTCCATTCCGCGTACGTGGGACGGGACTTTAAGAATTGAAATAGCCTGAATAACCGTATCGGCGGTCGAGGCGGGTGCAGAAACAGAAATTTCCTTGGGGTTCATCAAGAACCTGTCGGCAAGTTTTTTAATTTCCGGAGCCATGGTCGCAGAAAAGAACAGTGTCTGGCGAAGGGGCGGTAACAGCTTGACGATTTTTTCCACATCGGGAATGAAACCCATGTCGAGCATACGATCAGCTTCGTCAATAACCAGTATCTTGATGTCGTTCATCAGGATGTGGCCACGTTCAAACATATCCATCAAACGGCCCGGAGTTGCAATAAGAACGTCAACCCCACGGTCAAGCAGCTTGGCCTGTTTGCTCATATCGGTACCGCCGATAAGCAATGCTTTCGACAGCTTGCTGTGTTTGCCATAGGTGTCGAAGTTTTGCGCAACCTGTGCGGCCAGTTCGCGGGTTGGCTCAAGTATCAGCGAGCGCGGCATCCGCATTCTGGCGCGGCCATGGGCAAGAATATCGATCATCGGCAGGGTGAAGCCAGCGGTCTTGCCGGTGCCGGTTTGGGCGCAGCCAAGTATGTCGCGGCCCATCAAGACCATGGGGATGGCCTTTTCCTGAATTGGGGTGGGGGTTTCGTAGCCTGCTTCGCTTACTGCGCGCAGCACATTGTCACCTAGTCCGGTATTAGAAAATGTCATTTAATTTCGGATCGGGTCAGTAGTGGAAAGATTGTCTTTAATATCCACCGATACCCAGATCTGGGCTTTCATATAAATTGTAATTTTTAAGTAATTAATGGGCGGATTAACACCACGTTCAGGCCTCGCTGTCAATTAAATAGGGGGTATTCGGCTATTTTTGGGCATTTCCTCATCATTTTCTGGACCTTTCACTCCTTGGCCGATACCAATCCATGCGATAACTTGGGCCAATGACACGACTCGTAAAATATAGGAGCAACCCCCTTGTTGATAAGCGCCTCACAATCGGCCCTGCTGGTAATAGATATCCAAGAACGCCTTAACCCGGTAATGAACGCCCCGGAGCTGGTGGAAGAAAATGTAGCCCGCCTTTTAAAGGGGGCGGCTATTTTAGATATTGCCGTATTGGCGTCGGAGCAATACCCCAAGGGTCTTGGCCATACCATCCAACCCATCGCATCACTGTTGCCCGAAGGTTCGGTTCAGGAAAAGGAAACGTTTTCCTGTATGGCCGATAATTATTATGCCACCCGCTTTAATGACTTGAATAAACCTCAGGCCATAATTTGTGGAATAGAAGCCCACGTTTGTGTTTTGCAAACGGCCAGCGAACTCATAGATAGTGGAACAAGTGTGTTTGTTGTTGCTGATGCCACATCTTCGCGTGCAGCGGCAAATCACATGCTTGCGCTTGAACGGGCAAAAACCGCAGGCGCTGAAATTGTTACTACCGAAATGGTTTTGTTTGAATGGTTGCGTCGTGCCGGCACGCCAGAGTTCAAAGAAATAAGCGGGCTGGTGAAATAAACATATGGCCAAACATAAACTCGTATTAATACCGGGGCTTTTGTGTGACGAACATCTTTGGGCCCATCAGGTGAGAGACCTTGCCGAAGTCGCCGACATTGAAGTCGCCGACATAACCCGCGAAGACAACATTGCGGATTTGGCCCGGGCGGTTCTGCGCCGGGCACCGGAAAAGTTTTCGCTGGCGGGTCTTTCGATGGGTGGTTACGTCGCCCATGAAATTATGCGCCAGGAACCAGATAGGGTCGAGCGCCTTGCCTTGGTCGATACATCGGCCCGTTCCGATACCCCGGAAAATACAAAAAAAAGAAAATCAATGATGGACCTTGCCATGCATGGAAAGTTCAAGGGCGTTACACCATTATTGCTTCCCAATCTGGTTCACCCCGACCATGTGGAAAAAACCGGGGTCGGTGATGTGGTTTTGCAAATGGCAGAAAATGTCGGCAAGGACGCGTTCTTGCGCCAACAAACCGCATTGATGCACCGGGTTGATTCTCGGCCCGACCTTGCCAACATAAATTGCCCGACATTGGTTTTGTGTGGGCGTGACGATGCCCTTACCCCGGTTGAGGTTCATCAGGAAATGGCAGACGGAATAGGAGACAATGCCAAGCTTGTGGTGATTGAACATTCAGGCCATCTTGCACCACTGGAACAACCCGAAGAGGTTAACCGGGCGTTCGAGCAATGGATGCAAAGGTAAAGAAAATGCGTTTTGTCAAAGCCAAAAACTTTACCGCCACCACCGCATGGGATGCGCTGGATATATCATCTATGGACGACGCTACCGTGCGCCTGCACTGGACCGACAAGCCGTATAAATGGCACACTAATGATGGCGAAGAGGTGCTGGTGGTGCTTGATGGTGTGGTTGATATGCATTACCGCAAAGATGGCGATGAGGTTGTTCAGCGCCTTGAAGTTGGTGATATTTGTCACGTCGAAGCAGGGGACGAACACGTCGCCCACCCCGATGGAGTTGCCCGCATACTGGTGATTGAGCGCACCGGAAGCATATAAGGATACTGATAATGGCGACAATTCTTCCCTACCGCGGGGTATCCCCGGAAATTGATAAAACCGCGTTCGTGGCGGCAACTGCGGTAATAACCGGCGACGTAAAAATCGGCGCCGATACCGGCGTCTGGTACGGCTGCGTTATTCGCGGCGACGTCAACAGGGTGCGCATTGGTTCGGGGGTAAATATTCAGGACGGAACCGTTGTTCATGTTTCAGGTGATTTTGAAACCGTGATTGAAAACAACGTAACCATCGGCCACATGGCACTAATTCATGCCTGTATTTTAGAAGAAGGATGCTTCATCGGCATGAAGGCCTGCATCATGGATGGTTGCGTGGTTGAAACTGGCGCCATGTTAGCCGCCGGGGCATTGTTAACCCCGGGCAAGCATATACCGGCTGGTGAATTATGGGCCGGTGTGCCCGCACGGTATGTTCGTGATATTGGCGAACAGGAAACTGCCATGATTGAATTTACCGCACCCCATTACGTCAAGATGGCCAAGGAATATAAAAAGACCGAGGAAGACGAGCCGTGAGCGCCGATAGCGTTGCAGAATTAATCGAAGGCGTGCTGGCAGGAACCCCGCGTGCGGTGGCCCGGGCCATGTCCATTGCCGAAGGGCGTTCAACCCAAGCAACCGAATTAATGTCAGAAATTCACCGTCACGCCGGCAAGGCCCACGTGGTCGGCATTACCGGTGTTCCCGGTTCGGGCAAATCAACGCTGGTGGCGGCAATGACGCGGATTTTACGCCAGCAGGGAAAAACAGTCGGCATCGTTGCCATAGACCCCTCAAGCCCGTTTTCCGGTGGGGCAATACTGGGTGACCGGGTGCGAATGACCGGCTTTGCCGATGACGAGGGTGTTTTTATTCGCTCCATGGCAACCCGGGGCGCGCTGGGCGGGTTGGCGCGGGCCAGCCTTGATATTGTTGATGTGTTTGATGCCGCAGGCTTTGATGTTGTGTTGGTGGAAACCGTTGGCGTTGGTCAGGACGAGGTTGATATTGTCCAGGCGGCGCATTCGGTGTTGGTGGTGTCGGCCCCCGGTCTGGGTGATGAAATACAGGCAATAAAAGCCGGCGTTTTGGAAATTGCCGACATTCACGTGGTTAGCAAATGTGATCGCAGCGATGCCCAAAAAACCGTAAACGAATTAACCGCCATGCTCGGTCTGGGGAGACAAGGTGGCCGTCAGGGCACGGGGGAGGCAGGTTGGGCAATTCCGGTTATCCCCACCAGCGCCGAAACCGGCCTTGGGGTGGAAGAGCTGGTCGCAACCATAAACAATCACTACGCCCACCTTGAGCAAACCGGTGAAATGGAACAGCGCCAACGCCAGATACTTGAAATGCGCATTATAAAGACCGCCGAGGATATGCTCAGGGAAAAACTTTTGCGTGAACGCGATGGCCGCTTGCAGGAATTGCTGGAACGCGCCTTTAATCGCGATACCGATGTAAGAACCGCGGCTAGCGATTTGCTTGATGCCATAAATGGGAACAGTTCCGATGACAAATAAGATGACAAATAAAATAGAAGAAAACATCCAAAAACTGGAAGAAGCACTTTCCCATGTGGCACAGGAAAACCACGAACTATCCGATATGGTTGCCAAGCAGTGGAAATTAATAGACCAGATGGAATTGCGCCTAAAGCGTCTGGAGAACAGGCTCTCATCGGTTGAGGCCGAGATGCC
>DAOWFT010000140.1 GCA_030637845.1 Thalassospiraceae bacterium | reverse complement strand
GACATGGTATCAAGCCGAAATGTAAGACCAACCGCGATGACGCCCATCTGGCATGTAGCCGGGTTCATGCTAGGTGCGGGAACGGCATTGCTGGGTGAAAAAGCGGCCATGGCCTGCACCGTTGCGGTTGAAGAAGTAATTGACGAACATTACCAAAAACAAATCGAGATATTGGGCGACGATGAAAAAGAATTGCGCGAAACTTGTGAAAAATTTCGCCAAGAAGAACTAGAGCATCGCGATATCGGATATGAAAACGGTGCCTAAGATGCACCGGGATACCCGGTTTTATCAAACGCCATAAAAACCGGAACCCGGTTTGCTATCTGGCTTTCGGAACGAGTTTAATTTTATTTTTTTCGTGTGTGGGCGCGAACCAATGACGCCACCACTCCGCGCATGGTGCGGACTTCCTGTTCGGTCATGCGGGCGCGATTAAAGAGATTTCTTAAATTACGCACCATGTTCGGACGCTTGGCCGCGACGCGCAAAAATCTGCTTTCATCCAGCTCGCCTTCCAGGTGTTCAAAAAAACCGATTAGCTCTTCCTTGGTGGCGGGCCGGGTATCGCTTCTGATTTCAAATACTTCATCTGCGCGGGCGTCATCAATTCCGGCCTGATACCATTCATAACCGATAAGCAGCACCGCCTGGGCCAGATTAAGCGATGAAAACGCCGGGTTAAGGGGAACCATCAAAATACTGTCGGAAAGCGCAACATCATCATTGTTGAGGCCCCATGCTTCGCGCCCGAACAGCACGCCACATTTAACTCCTTCGGATGATGTTTCGCGAATTTGGCCGGCGGCCAGCTTTGGGGTGAATACGTCTTTTGACATATCACGCGCCCGGGCGGTGGTGGCAAACACATAGCCAAGGTCGGCAACCGCGTCCTTGGTGCTTTCAAACACACGCACCCTATCCAGAACCATGTCGGCCCCGGACGATGGTGGATAGGCCCGTTCATTGGGCCAGCCATCGCGGGGGCGAACAAGACGAAGGTCGTAAAGTTCGCTATTGAGCATGGCCCGTGCCACCATGCCGATATTTTCAGCCATTTGTGGCTCGACAAGTATTATCGCCGGACCATCGTTGCCTTGTTCGGTTTTTTTTGCGGCAGTTTTTTTAGATGGACGGCGAACGCTTGTGCTGGTTGCACTCATTAGCTTGCCTTTATAGCCCCAGCGGCGGGGACACCCTGAGTGTGCAGCATATAAACAATGGAATCGCGAAGCGCGTTATAAGACGCATCAATAACGTTTGGTGAAACCCCAACCGTTGACCAATGGTTTCCCTTATCATCGGCTGATTCCATCATAACCCGGGTTACCGCCGCGGTTGCTTCCGATGGCGAGAGGATGCGAACCTTGTCATCAACCAGCTTGAGGCTGGCCAATTGTGGGTAAAGTCGCAACAAAACCTTGCGCAGGGCCGCGTCCAGCGCGTTGACCGGTCCGTTACCTTCGGCCACGGCCATTTCATGGCCACCTTTAATTGCAACCCTGACGGTTGCTTCTGACAGGGTTATCAGTTCGCCCTTTGCGTTCCAGCGTCTTTCATCGATAACGCGAAAGCTTGAACATTGAAAATAATCGGGAACACCGCCAAGTGCACGCCGGGCCAATAATTCAAAGCTGGCCTCGGCCCCATCATAAGAAAAACCGGCAAGTTCGTTTTGTTTTACTTCTTCGAGCAAGCGTCCAACCCGTTTGTCCTTGGGGTCAACATCAATTCCTATTTCGCGAAAACGCGCCATTATGTTTGAACGCCCGGCCTGATCTGAAACAACAATATGACGGAGGTTGCCAACACTTTCCGGGGTTACGTGTTCATAACAGGTTGGATCTTTTTCAACTGCCGAAACATGAAGGCCACCCTTGTGGGCAAAGGCGGAACCGCCAACATACGGTGCATGACGATCCGGCGCGCGATTAAGGCGCTCGTCCAGCATATGCGAAACGTGCGTAAGCTGCTTTAACCCATCAGCATCAATCCCGCTATCAAAACCCATTTTCAAATTAAGGGTCGGTATCAGGCTTATAAGGTTTGCATTACCACAACGCTCGCCCAGCCCGTTGATTGTGCCTTGTACCTGTCTGGCACCGGCACGAACCGCAGCCAATGAATTGGCAACCGCATTTCCGGTATCATCATGGCAGTGGATGCCGATTTTTTCGCCCGGCACAACCTTGATCACCGCAGAAATAATTTCTTCTATTTCAAAAGGTAGCGTTCCGCCGTTGGTGTCGCACAGCACCACCCAACGCGCACCCGCGTCAACCGCTGCCTGAATGCAGGCCATGGCAAATTTTTCATTGGCTTTGTAGCCATCAAAGAAATGTTCGGCATCAAACAATACTTCTTTGCTTTTAGAAACCGCATATTTGATAGAATCGGAAATCATCGCAATGTTTTCGTCATGAGTAATTTCCAATGCCACGTCAACGTGATGATCCCAGGTTTTTCCAACCATACAGATTGCGTCTACATCAACGTTTAGCAATGCATTAAGGCCGGGGTCGTTATCGGTGCCGCGCCCGGCGCGACGGGTCATGCCGAACGCAGTTACGCGAGCGTGTTTCATATCCGGCAGTTTGGCAAAAAAAGCATCATCGGTGGGATTGGCCCCGGGCCATCCCCCTTCGATGTAATCGATACCTAAATTATCCAGCTCGCGCGCAATGGCTTGTTTGTCGGCAGGCCCAAAATCGACGCCTTGGGTCTGCGCCCCATCACGTAGCGTTGTATCGTAGATATAAACTCGTTCTTTGCCCATCGGGCCTACTCCATCATCACATCAATAATAAAGTGCGCTCAGCATAAAAGCCCCAATTCACACCGTAAAACGCGAGAATGACGAATATTTTCCATTGATACAAGGGCTCATGCATTGGTTTCATATCAAAGCCGCCTTGGCGCATGACGTTTAAGGGGTTATTCTCACCATTAAGGCCTAACACAGCGGTTGGACCACACGAGATTACGTAGGGTCGCCCACCCGGCATTTGGCCATCGGTGGGTTTATTTTGAGGGAACAGGCATGGGCGACGAAATAGATTTTGAGCACGACGACACCTACCCCGAGCTTTGCGTCCGTGCCACCGGCACCAACGTTAACGCCCAGACTTTGCTGGCGACGGATTATCTTAATCATTTTAATGAAGTGGTTATGACGCTGGAAATGCTGGCTGATATGCCCGAGCTGATGGAAGAGGCCCAAGCCTGGGAGCCCAAGGATTACAAAGACCATTTTCGCGATAGCACCATTGCCGATCGTGAACTGGCGGTTGAGGCATACGACCATGTCCCGCCAAAATTCAAGGAACCGTTTGAACAAAACATCAAACAAATAAACCAACTTATCGGAACAACCGTTGAACGCCTTAGCGCCGATATAGAACGTGGCGATATGGAACTGGTTCGCGCCAACGCCAAGGCATTATCAGAAGTAATTCAAAAACTAATGGATATGGCCGGGGCCAACATTCATGGTTCGTCCACCACCATGGATCAGTCGGAAATTGATAACCTTATTGGTTGATATTGCCCGCCAATATTAAGGCCGCTCTACCTCTCGGCCTAACCATATTAAGATCGGCGCCAACTTGTGCCATCGGCACCGTCTTCAATAATTATTCCACTTGCAAGCAGTTCGTCACGAATGGCATCGGACGTGGCAAAATCCTTAGTAGCGCGCGCTTGCACGCGGGCATTTATTTTTTCCTCAATGGCATCATCGCTCAGACCATCGCTGCTGGCGCCACGCAGCCATTCTTCTGGATTTGCACCTAACAACCCTAACATTTTACCGCTGGCCAATAACTGATTGCGAATGGCAGGCTTTGCATCATTGTCGGCGGTATTTAATTTTGTTTTTAAATCAAACAATACCGACAATGCCTTTGGGGTGTTTAAATCATCGCCCAGCGCGTTGAGAATATCGTCGGGTATGGTTTCGGGAACGGTACCGTCATCGGTTAAGTTACGCAGCGCAAGATAAAATTCGTCTAATTCTTTTTTGGCTTCGCGTAATCCGTCTTTTCTGAAATCAAGCGGCTGGCGGTAATGGGTTTTTAACAGGGCCAGACGAATGGCTTCACCGGGAAATTCTTTTAGCAATTCATGCACGGTGTAAAAATTGCCAAGTGATTTTGACATTTTTTCACCCTCAGACATCAGGTATCCGTTATGCATCCACACCTGCGCCATTATTTTATTATCAAAGGCGCAGCAGCTTTGCGCGATTTCATTTTCGTGATGGGGAAAGATTAAATCCTGTCCGCCGCCATGAATATCAAACGTTTCGCCCAGATGTTTTTCGCTCATGGCCGAGCATTCAAGATGCCAACCGGGGCGACCCCGGCCATTATTTGGCCCCCATGGGCTTTCCCATCCGGGCTGATCATCGCTTGATGGTTTCCACAAAACGAAATCGGCTGGATCTTTTTTATAAGGTGCCACTTCAACCCTGGCGCCGGCTATCATTTCATCACGATTGCGTCCCGATAGCGCGCCATATTCAGAAAAACTGCCCACCGAAAAAAGCACATGGCCCTCGGCCTCGTAGGCATTGCCTTTTTCCATCAGCTTTTTGATGATGGCTATCATTTCCGGGATATGTTCGGTTGCGCGGGGCTCCATATCGGGCGGGGTTGCGCCCAAAGCCGCCATGTCATCGTGAAATGCATTTTCTGTTTTGGCTGTAATGGTGGAAATATCTTCGCCGGTCTCAATTGCCCGGTTGATTATCTTGTCGTCAACATCGGTAATATTGCGAACGTAGGTAACGTTTTTTTCGCCATAGGCGTGGCGTAAAAAATTGGCCAAAACATCAAACACCACCACCGGACGGGCGTTGCCAATATGGGCAAAGTCATAAACCGTTGGCCCACAAACATACATGCGCACATTTGTCGGGTCTATGGGAGTGAAGGTCTGCTTTTCCCGAGCAAGTGTATTATAAAGTTTAATTTGGGTCATTTTACCCGCCCGTTAGCCGCGTTAAAACTTGTTCACGCCCTATAAGCGGCAAAACAGACGCCATCTCTGGGCCTTGAGCGCGACCTGTAACAGCAAGGCGCAGAGGCATGAAAAGCCCTTTGCCTTTTGCGCCTGTCTCAGCCTTAACCGCCTCCGTCCACGCCTTCCAGCTATCTCCATCAAGCACACCTGAAGGCAACAGATTAGCGGCTTGCGCTATGAAATCAGCATCATCGATAACAGGCGTCACGGGTCCGTGAATAATAGCTTTCCAAAGATCAAT